>NZ_KB891157.1 GCF_000373365.1 Parafrankia discariae | reverse complement strand
TGTCAGCCCCGCATCCATCTAGATCAAGCTCCCAACCCGCCCTCGTCACTGGTTAACAGACATCCTCTGCCTCGAACCAGCTTGGCAGGTAGGGCAGTGCCGGAGTACGACCGGCCAGACGTAGACGATCCATGAAATGTGCTGGTCGGTGAGTGATTCCGCGCGGCGGCGGCACCGCGGGTCGCGGGATGGGATGATATGGGAATCCTTAGTCGAGGGCTCTCCCAGGGGTTTCGCCGTGACGCATGAAGGTTCGCATGGTTCGGCTGGGAGCAATGGCGGGTTGACAGACGAAGAAATCCTCGACCTGGCAGACCGGTTTGGTTCGCGGGAGCAGGCGACAGCGGTGCTGGACGCGGCAGAGGTTCCGCGGCGTCGGCGGCCGCGGTGGCACGACGATGCTGTCCGGTTCTGGTTCGAGGTGTCGGAGCTGGTGGCGGGCGGCAGAGTGCCGGGCGGACGGACGGGGCTGTGGGCGGCGGTGGCGCGGGAGTCGCCGGTGGGGCTGTTCGAGCCGGTGCCGGGGCGTTGGGCGCCCTCCTCGCCGGCGTCGCTGCTGCTGGCGTCCCGCGAGGTGGTGGACTTCCACTGGCGCGACGAGGAACTCGCCGACCTGCGGCGCTGGTGCGAGGGTGGGGGCGGCCGGGTTCGGCTGATCGTGGGGCCGGGCGGGCAGGGCAAAACCCGGCTGGTGATGCGGCTGTGCGCGGTGATGCGGTCGGTGGGATGGGAGGCGGGGCTACTCACTGCGGGTGCGGAGGAGCGGGTGTTCGACAGCGCCGCGGGCAGTGATCGGCCGCTGCTGCTCGTCGTCGATCGGGTGGAGACCCGACCGACCCGGCTCAGAACCGTCTTCGAACGGCTGATCGGTCCTCGGTTGGGTGCGGGCGCCGTCGTGCGGGTCCTGCTGCTGGCCCGCTCTCTGTCAGCCGGCACGCTGTGGTGGGAACTGATGGGGGAGGGCTTCCCAGATATAGCCGTGACGGTCGTACCGGAGCCATTGGGCTCACTGGACCCGGACGGCGACCGGATCGGCGCCTATCTGCTGGCGCTGGGCAGTTTCGTGGATGTCTGGCGCGCCGTCGAGCCGGACACCGACTGGGGGGCGTTGGCCGGCGGCCTGGTCTTACCGGGCGACCTGGCCGAGCCCGCCAACGAGCTGACGTTCACGGTGCACCTGCGGGCACTGACAGATCTGCTCCAGGCCGGCCCCCGCCCCGTCATCGACGGTGGGCCGCGGTCGCGGCCGGAGGACGTGCTGCTCGCGCACGAGGCCAGGTACTGGCGGGAGGCCGCCGCCCGTCACCGGCTCCCCCAGCCGGAGTCGGTGACGCGGGCGGCAGTCGCCGCGGCGGCGCTGTGCGGTGCCGAGGATGCGGACGAGGCTGTCGCCGTGCTCGGCGGGATCCCCGAGCTCACCGAGGCGGACGTGTCCGTCCGCCTCGCCGTCGCGGAATGGCTGCGGGACCTCTACCCGGCGCAGGCCGGGGCGTACTGGGGCACGCTCGTCCCCGACCGGATCGCCGAACACCACCTCGGCGGCGTGCTCCAGGAACGCCCGGAGCTCGCCGCCACGCTGCTCACCGCGGCCTCCGGCGGGCAGCTGGCACATGGACTGATCACGCTCGCCCAGGCCAGCGATCACCAGCCTCACCTCGCCGCGATCCTCGCCAGTCTGCTCACCGACCATCCGACGATCGCCCCGCGCGCCGTGTGGCTCGTCCCCACCGCTCTCGTCGACCTCATCGGCTCGCTGCCGGACGAGTCCGTCGAGCTGGCCGAGGCCGCCGCCACGGTCGTCGCACGGGCCACCCGCGACACGAACGCCGACACACTGCTCGACCTGCCCCTGATCTTCCCCGGACTATTGACGTCGCTTGCCTCTCGCCTGATCGTCCTGGGGCGGCGGGAGACGGCACTGAGCGCCGTTGAGGAGGCCACGCGGCTGTTCCGGCTGCTGGACGCGGCGGCGCCGGACACCCGCACCGTGGTCTCCGTGTCCCCGTACGACGCCATCCGTCACGAACCCGTCCTGGGCGTGCTGGAGGCGGCGGGCGAACTCGGGAGCGTTCTCGCGGTCACCCCACTGTCAGCGGTGACCGCGCCCGGCGCCCTCACCGCCGCTCTCGCCGGCGCCGTGCGGACCATGTCCTTTCTCCTGGCCAGGCTGGGACGGCCGGTGGAAGCACTGGCCGCTGCCGAGGAAGCCGTGGCCACCTACCGGCGGGCGGTAGCAGTCCAGCCGGGCGGTTCCAGCGCCGAACTCGGCCTTGCCAACGCCCTGGACAACCTGTCCGCGTGTCTCCCAGACCTGGGACGGCTGGAGGACGCCGTGGTCGCCGCCGAGGAAGCCGTCGCGATCCTTCGGCGGCGCGGCGAGGCGAGGCCCGACATCCTCTCCTCCGGCCTCGCCACCGCGCTGATCAGCCTCTCCAACCACCTGGCCGCCCTCGAACGGCACGCCGACGCGGTGGAACCCGCGATCGCCGCCCTGGCGATCAACCGGCAGCTCGCCCAGGAACATCCGGCCCTCCACACCCCTGCCTTCGCCGTGTCCCTGACCGACGCTGCCGTCCGCCTGTCCGAAGCCGGCGACCAGGAGAGAGCGATCTCCACCGCGCAGGAAGCCGTCGTCGTCCTCAACGACCTGTACCGGACCCGCCCGGCCGCGTTCACGACCCAGCTAGCGACAACACTCACGCTCACCGGTCAGCTACTCCATGAAACCGGGCGGACGGAGGCGATGCTGCAGGTCCTCGTCCCAGCGCTCAGACTCGCCGGCAACGGTCAGCTCACAGAGCTGATCCCCGTCATCCTCACCCTGCTCCACGAGGAACGCCGCCGCGACGAGCCGGCGTTCGACGCCACCTGGACCACGATCGCCGGAGAACCCGTACCCGACGGGCTGTGAACAGGCCGATAGCGGCAGCGACTGTACCGCCCCGCCGCCTCGTCGACGCCTCACGACCTGGCCGGAGACCAAGACCCTCGCAGAGCCAGGAATCCTGGCCTACCAGGTTCAATCCGTCGCCGAGAACGGACTTCTCGTCGCTCGACTCGGGCCGGTGAGGTGCCTGTCCGGGTGACGTGTACGTCCCTGCCCAGGCCAGCAGCTCGCGCACCGGGCCGGCGAGGGGACGGCGGTGGGATGGTCATGGTGTGGTCGCTGCTCTACGCCCTGACACGCAACGCTCTCTCGGGCTGATGCTGCTCCGGATGCGTGGGGACACCGCGAAGGAGGCGGAGCTCCTTGTCCTGCGACATCAGGTGGCGGTGCTGCGACGTCAGGTGAGTCGTCCGATGCTGGAACCGGCGATCGGTGATCCTCGCAGCCCTGTCCCGGCTGCTACCCCGGGCCCGCCGGGGTTCGTTCTTCGTCACCCCGGCCACCGTGCTGCGCTGGCACCGT
>NZ_KB891156.1 GCF_000373365.1 Parafrankia discariae | reverse complement strand
ACGGTGCCAGCGCAGCACGGTGGCCGGGGTGACGAAGAACGAACCCCGGCGGGCCCGGGGTAGCAGCCGGGACAGGGCTGCGAGGATCACCGATCCGCCGGTTCCAGCGTCGGACGACTCACCTGACGTCGCAGCACCGCCACCTGATGTCGCAGGACAAGGAGCTCCCCGTCTTTCGCGGTGTCCCCGTGCACGCGGAGCAGTATCGGGCCGAGACGTTGCGTGTCAGGGCGTAGAGCAGCGACCACACCATGACCATCCAGCCTGCCCGACATGGGCCCCGTCCAGCGGGCAAACGCGCAGGCCACCGCTCGAATCGGAATTCCGGAGCCCCACAGGCTTAGCTAAGCGGTATTGGGACATAGCTGACCATCATGCCGACAGTCGCACCGTCACATCAGCCCAGCTCACAGGCCCAAGCCGACTTCTGACACCCCACAACCGCGCGAAGAGAAAAACCGACGCCACAATCACCTACACGGACCCGCCATACAAAGATCACAGGGTTTCCTAACTACGCGGCATTGGTGCGCACACCGCCACAGCCACCGAAAGTGAACGCGATCGCGGAACACTGGATCGATACCGTCTGCCGCGAATGCACCGAAAGACTCCTGATCGTCTCCGAACGGCACCTGACCACCGCCCGCACCACATATACCGGGCATTTCCACACCCACCGGCCTCACCGCTCCCTCGGCCAGCATCCGCCCGACCCACCACCCGCGGTCACCCCGACCCCGGGTTCCACCGTCCTTCGCACACGCATCCTCGGCGGGCTGATCAACCAGTACCGCAACGCCCGCCCGACGACACCCCCGGACGATCACGTCAGCCACAGAAGACCAGCTCACAGGCCGAAACCCGAATTTCGGAGCCCCACACGATGGACGGACACGATGCCACGCATCATTCGATCATGACTGATCGGCAGCAGCCGCGACGGCGGACATCGCCAACGCAACTACCCCCCAAAGAGCCTAGAAATGAGCAGGAAGGGGTCAACTTCATTTCCCAAATACAACAGTCCCCTTTCGGGTAATGCAACAATATTCGTCAGGGCTTGCGGCCAATTCCGCCGCCGATCATTTTCTCAGTAAGCCTAATTGTCTCGGGAAGAGGACCGTCCGGACGCCACAGAGGGTTGTAGACGACACCGGGTTCGACGAGTTCCAGACCATCAAAGTAGGCGGCGATCTCTTCCATGGTACGGAACCGGCCGGTGCCAAGATCAGTGAGCAGGGCCTTCTGTAGTTCCTCGGTCTCCTCGCCGTGGTCGACAAAATGGGTGAGGAACAGGTAGCTGCCGCCGACTAGGGCGCTCCGGTAGCGGGCGACGAGGCTACCCGGGTCCTCGTCGTCGTTGAGGTGATGGATGATCCCGAGCATCAGCAGACCGATCGGCTGGTCGAAGTCGATCAGGGTGCGCAGGTCGGGGTGAGAGAGGATCTCTTCCGGCTGTCGCACGTCGGCGGTGATAACCGTGGTGTATTGATTCTCGGCGAGCAGGGCCCGGCCGTGGGCCAGCACGATCGGATCGTTGTCGACGTAGGCAACCCGGGCATCAGGGATGATCTCCTGCGCTACCTGGTGGGTGTTGCGGGCGGTCGGCAGGCCGGAACCGAGGTCGATAAACTGGCGGATTCCCTGTTCTGCCAGGTAACGGACACCGCGACCGAGCACAGCCCGGTTGTAGATCGCGGCCGCGCGCCCGTCGGGGACGAACGCCACGAGCTCTTCGGCGACGGCGCGGTCGACGGGGAAGTTGTCCTTGCCACCGAGGATCGCGTCGTAGACGCGGGCGACGCTCGGGGTGGAGACGTCGATCTCCTTCGGTTCCCAGCCAGCAGGCGGATTGCTGATCGCCCGCGCAAGCGGGTGAAGGTTCGCGTCATCCTGAGTCATGGGACCTCGATTTCTGGCGTTCCCGGAAGATTGCTTTGGGTTACCACTAATCAGCAACCCGTAACGTAGCCTAAGTGGCACGGTACGTACGCGGACATCGTAGGGCACACCGGCCGCCTCGGCGTGGCCGTCGCGCCGCCGGCAGGACGCGTGCGACCTCCGCCGACCAGGATCATCCTCACACTCGGACCACCGAGCCTGCAGAACCTGGCGGGCCACACCTTCCCCGCAACGCACCTATAGCACACCCGCTAATTCCAAGCCGCCCGACAAAGCTATCGAGACACTCACCCAACAGAAGCGGGTTGAGCTCTCACGAACAAAGCGGTCTCGTCGCCGTCGAGGGACCAGGGACCGGCTTCGGTTTTCCGGACTCTCGACCACTCGACCCAGCGGTGTGACCGCACCCTCACGACGACACAGCCCCGCAAGCCGTCGTGGCGACAGACCCCCAGCGGGCTTGTATTTCGTTAGCTACTAGGCTGTCGGCTAGTTCCGATTGCACCGACAAGCATCGACGTGCAACCGTCCACGCAGTTCTGGAGGCCCAGTGACAGCGTCCTCGTCATCCACATCCGGTATCGCGCCACTCCCCCTCATCACCGGCACCTGGTCCGTCGACACCGCGCACTCCAGCGTCAACTTCCAAATTCGCCACCTGGGTGTCACCAACGTCCGCGGCCGCTTCGACACCTTCGACGCGACGCTGACCGTCGGCGACACCGTGGGATCGGTGGCCATCGAAGCCGCGATCGACCTCGCCTCGATCAACACGAACCAGGCCGACCGCGACGCGCACCTGCGCACCACTGACTTCTTTGACCTCGAGAAGCACCCCAGCATGACCTTCGTGTCAACCTCGGTCACCGGCAGCGACGAGGAGTACGAACTCGCCGGCGCACTGACGATCAACGGCGTAACCAAGCCCGTCACGCTGAACGTCGAGTTCTACGGCGTCGACACCCACCCCGTCGATGACCGGGTGCGGTCCGGGTTCGCCGCCACCGGCGAAATCCGTCGCAGTGACTTCGGCATCAACTTCAACATGCCGCTCGGCGCCGGCAAGCTAGCTCTCGCCGACAAGGTCAAGATCGAGCTAGACCTCCAGTTCATCGCGCCCTGACCCCCTGGGCTCCAGAATCCCGATTCAAGCGGTGACCTGCGTGTTTGCCCGCCGGACAGGGCCCATGTCGGGCAGGCTGGATGATCATGGTGTGGTCGCTGCTCTACGCCCTGACACGCAACGTCTCGGCCCGATACTGCTCCGCGTGCGCGGGGACCACCGCGAAAGACGGGGAGCTCCTCGTCCTGCGACACCAGGTGGCGGTGCTGCAACGACAGGTCCACCGCCCAGCCCTGGAACCGAAGGATCGGGTGATCCTCGCAGCCCTGTCCCGGCTGCTACCCCGGGCCCGCCGGGGTTCGTTCTTCGTCACCCCCGCCACCGTGTGGGGTGTCGGAACTCGGCCACCGGTGGTGACCTGGGGTTTTAGGCGGCTCGTTCGTATTCGTTGATCAGGCCGCCGAGGATGGGCTG
>NZ_KB891155.1 GCF_000373365.1 Parafrankia discariae | reverse complement strand
GTGGATCAACCAGCCACCAACGATCATCGAGACCGAGGAGGCGCTACCCACGAACCAAGCAGCCTGATGTCTCATCGGGATTGACAGGCTCCGCCCACCCGCATTGGAACGATGACACCCTAGACCTCGAGCTCCCTGCAGCTACCCTTGACCGGTGGGGTCCATCGCGGGAGTAGAGATCGACGGGGCACGCCTGGCCGCGATCTGCGATCGTTACGGGATCGCCGAACTCCAGCTGTTCGGCTCACAAGCGCGCGGCACAGCGACCGCCGACAGCGACATCGACATCCTGTACACCCTTCAGCCGGGCCGGCGGCTGGGCTGGAACATCGAGCAGCTCGCCGATGACCTCACCGACCTGTTCGGACGGCCCGTCGACCTGGTCTCCGCCCGCGGGCTCCACCCGCTGCTCCGCTCGTCCGTCCTGGCTGAGGCACGGCCCGTCTATGCGGCGTGACGTTCTCCTTCGCAGCGAGATGATCGAAGCGGCCGATCAGGTGCGGAAACTCACCGACGGGATCACCGTCGGCGCTCTGGAGGCGGACCGCCAACGTCGCGACGCACTCCTGTGGAACTTCACCGTGCTCGGCGAAGCCGCCAGTCAGCTCTCCGACGAGATCACCAAGAGCTTTCCCGACATCGCCTGGAAGCAGCCCGTCCGGCTACGTAACCGGATCGTCCACGGCTACTGGTCCGTCGACCTCGAGATACTGCACACCGCGGCCAGAGAGCAACTACCCCAGTTCGCAGTCGACCTGCGCCGAGTTCTCGCATCCATACGCGAAGGCGGCTGAACCATTGAGAGCTGGAGCGTGAGGACGAGGAGATGCCGGTCGCCTTTGAACAGGCTCGGCGACCTGGACGGACCGCGTCACATCGGCATACGTGCGGATCTCCCTAAAGAACTTGCAGCTGGCTCGCGGATGGGCGTACGCAGCCTGGCCGATGACTACGGCGAGCTGGCTGCCTACCTCGCCTGCGCCTTCGAGATCACCTGACGGCTAACGATCGGTGGGACGGGCCACGGCCGAGTCCTGACCAGGGCCGCCCGCGTGCTCCCGGGCCGACGGGGTGAGGCGGCCGGCGGCAGCGCCGTGGCACACGCGATCCGCGACACCGGCTGGACGGTCAGAGACCTCGACATCCTGCACGAGCGACTGACCTTCGCCCGCCTACAGTGAGCCTTTTCCGTCCCGCGCCGCGCGGGTCTGGTCTGGTCTGGGGGCCACCGTGTTGGCTGCGCGGGGCGAGAACCATCTTGGTGACAACATCCGCGCGTCACCCCACGGGCATCGCACATATGTGCGAGTCTAGAGAAAGATCGAAGAGGAGAGGCGGAGGGCCCTGTGGCTGACCGGAGCGCGATCGAGTGGACGGAGGCGACCTGGAATCCCACGACGGGCTGCGACAGGGTCTCAGTGGGCTGTGACAACTGCTACGCGCTAGCCCTCGCGGCCCGGTTGAAAGCGATGGGCAGCCCCAAGTACCAGCAAGACGGCGATCCGCGCACGTCCGGCCCCGGGTTCGGAGTTACTGTCCACGCCGACGCGCTTTCGATCCCGCTGCGTTGGCGGGCCCCACGACACGTCTTCGTCAACTCGATGAGCGACCTGTTCCATGCCCGGGTGCCCACGACTTTCATCCAGGACGTCTTCGGGGTGATGGCCGCTGCCCCCCAGCACACCTTCCAGGTCCTCACGAAGCGGTCTCGTCGTCTGGCCCGGCTCGCCGACACGCTGCCCTGGTCAGACAACGTCTGGATGGGGGTCTCGGTCGAAGACGGCGCAGCGCTGCCGCGGATCGACGACCTCCGTCGCGTTCCGGCCGTCGTCCGTTTCCTGTCCTGCGAGCCGCTACTCGGGCCGCTCACCGGCGTTGACCTCGACGACATCGACTGGGTCATCGCGGGCGGGGAGTCCGGCCGCCACCATCGTCGGATGGACCCGGCGTGGGTCATCGAGCTGCGTGACCTGTGCACGGAGGCCGCGGTTCCGTTCTTCTTCAAGCAGTGGGGCGGCCGAACTCCGAAGAGCGGCGGGCGCACTCTGGAAGGGCGTATCTGGGACGGGATGCCCGTCACGACTCGACCGTCACCACTGGCCGCTTCCACTATGTGACGGATCGGCAGACGTCGGAGATCCCATGCGCTACACATTTGTATGTGGCGGTACCAACAGGCGTCCGATGGGCCCGTGACCCTCATACGGCGGCAAAGCACGACCTGCTCCGTCGCTACCTGCAAGCGTGGTATCCGATCATCTTCTCCGGGCGTGAACGGGCGGCCTACGTCGAAGGTTTTGCTGGTCCCGGAGTCTACCTCGACGATCTACCCGGATCCCCGATCGTCGCCCTCGACGTCTTCCTGGACAGCCCCACCCTGATGAGGGGCGGCCGTCTGGAGGTAGTGCTCCTGGAAGCACACACGGGCCGATTCGCGGAGCTAAGGCGGCGGATCGATACCAGACTCACCGAACGCGGTCGGCCTGCGGCTCTCGTACCGACGATTCGACGAGGGAAGTGCGGGCATGATCTCCTCCCCCTTCTCCATGAACTGGGGGTCTTCGGGTCGGCCGCGTTCGTCTTCCTGGACAGCTTCGGCGGCCCCGACGTCCCCCACGATCTCGTCCGGGCCATTGCCGGCAACCCCTCCAGCGAGGTCCTCGTCACCTTCGGTACGAGCTTTCCCACCCGCTTCGGCCAGATCGACAAACATGCCGCCACCGCAGACAAGGTTTTCGGGAGCCCGGAGTGGCGCGCGGTGCAGCACGTCCCACCGAGCCGGAAGAAAGAATTCCTCCTCGACCAGTACCGTGCTTCCCTCAATCGGGCGGGCTTCTCCTTCACGCTCGCCTTCGAGATGGTCGACGAGGGGGGCCGCCCGCTTTTTCTCGTCTTCGGCACGTCACACGAGAGCGGACTCAAGGCGATGAAGGACGCGATGTGGAAGGTCGACCCGCTCACCGGGGTCCGCTACCGCGACCCGCGCGACGTGGCTCAGCAGCTCCTTGATCTCAAGATTGAACCCGAAACTCGCCCACTCCAGAACGCGATCATGAATGTGATCGCCGAGTCGGGTCCGATGACAGTAGCGAACCTCCGTCGCTTCGCCCTGCTCAACACAGTCTTTCGCCCTGAGCATGTAGGTACGGCATTACGAGAGCTTCGCAAAGCTGGCCGTCTCCACCAGAGTCCTGGTCGGCCAAATCCGAACACGGTCATCGGGTTACCCACAAGCGAGTCGCCTGTAAGCCAGCAGCCGACGCTATTTTGATATACGACCTGAGCCTCCGCCGTGAGTTTTGCCGTCGCTGTCGTCGTGGAGCGAATCGACGATCTCTTCGAGGAAGAAATGGACCTTCGCGCCGATCGGGCGACCGCGGTACACGGACTGGACGAGGTCGGTGCTCGGCGAGCGACGGAACCCGTCAACCTGATCGAGGCAAGATCTTGTAGGAACTATTGAGCTGGTTGTTCTGTGGTGGTGCCTGGCTGGTTCGGGGTCTGTTCGGGT
>NZ_KB891154.1 GCF_000373365.1 Parafrankia discariae | reverse complement strand
CCCGGTCCCCACTCCCACCGACACGACCCAACCCGCCTGAACAGCTGGCCCCCACTCCCACCGACGAACGGTCCCCACTCCCACCTTCATAGCCAAAGGAAGGGTGATCGGGCCAAGAGACCACGTGCGAGGTGCCGGCGGGGCAGACGAGCCGTCAGGACGGGTCGTCGGAAATGCTGGAGCAGGCACTCGGCTTGCAGGTCGACCCGCAGTTGTCGTCCGTGGAGCACATCGTGATGACAAGCGGGCCGGCCGCCTCGATCACCCGCAGGTCGAGCTCGACGTCGAACGGGTCAGGCTCGCTGGACACAGGCGGGGGCGCGAGAACCGCGGTGGAGGGCGTCATGGCTGGTTTCCTCTCCCATAGATGGAGTACCGGGATGGGTGTGAGCGGACGTGCCGTAAGGCCGGCGACGGTGGGTCAGCCGGCCGCAGGCCAGGTGATGGTGGCGGTGCCGTGGGTCTTTCGGAACCGGCCCACGGGAGCCTTGGATGAGGGGATGGCGGTCCCCGCGGGCCAGTAGGCAAAGGCGTTGCCGGGAATCTCCCGGCCGTGGGCGTCCCAGGCCTTGATCTGAGCGACCAGCGCCTCGGCGGCCTCGGCGGCGTGCGGGCCGTACCCCCGCGCGCCGAACTCGCGCTGTGCGCCGGACAGGCCGCTCTCGCGGAGCTCCATCACGCAGAACGAATCACCGATCACGGCCCCAAACGGGAACCAGGTCCTGCACACGCCCTCGGTCGCCATCGGCGTGCCGGGCCCCGCCTCGACCCGGCAGAAGCCGGGCAGGAACCCGGCAAGCCACAGATGCAGGTCGCCGAAGTCGACCTGGACAGGGATCGTGACCCCGGACCAGGCCCGGACCGGGCCGTGCTCCAGCGCGCCCGTCAGCAGACGCGGGTCGTGGAGTTCGGTCTCGTCGAACAGGAGCGTCACGACCCCACCGGCCGGGTCGCGCAGCCGAAGCCGGCGTTCCACCCGCGCCCCCACGCCCTGCATCGGAACGAACCCGCACAGCTGCGCGGACGTGCTCACCCAGTGCTCCCCCGACCGGCGCAATGCCAGCGAGCGGGTGAACGTGTTCATCCGCAGCGGCACGACGATCACACCGTCCGGGGTCAGCTGCTCCAGCCACGCTGGCGCCAGGTCCCACGCCCCGACGGTCACCACTACCGCGTCGTAGGCCCCGTACTCGAGGACGCCATGATCCGCATCCGCGGTGACGACGACAACCCGGTCGCCGTACCCGGCGGCGTCCAGCCCCGCGGTCGCGCGGGCTGTCACCTCCGGATCGATGTCCACGGTCACGACCTGACCGTCCGCACCGACAATGTCAGCAACCAAGGCCGCGTTGTAACCACCGCTGCCCACCTCCAGGACCCGCATCCCCCGCGCGATACCCGCCTGGGCGATCATCCGAGCCTGAAGCCACGGCGCTGACACCGTCGACATGCTCGCGCCGCCGGCACCGACCTTCGTGACCACGGACTGGTCGACGTCGTAGGCCTTCTCCAGCGGCGTGCCCTCCGGGACGAACAGGTGCCGCGGGACGGTCCGGAACGCAGCCTCCACCTCCGGGCCGCCGATCCAGCCGTCGGCGACGAGCCGGTCAGTCATCGCCGCGCGCATCGCGTCCGCCTGGTCGACACTGGCCACGCTGGGGGCCTGGGGGGTCACGTCACGCTCCTACGGTGGGCATCGGGTGGCGTGATCACCGTAGGGCCGGCGAGATCACCAGGACCAGGAGTGTGCCCGAGTGTGGCAATCGGGCTACGGCGGCGGACCCGTGGACGCGAGGAGGTCGCGGGCTCGGGCGCCGTAGACGGCGATCTCACTCAAACGGGCGAACATCTGCGCGTAGAGGGCGATCTCCGTCGGCTGGGCGACCGTGAGGAACCCCGAGACCAGCTCGACGTTCACCTGCTCGTTGTCAAAGATCCAAAAATCTTCGACGGGACTGGCCACGCCACGATCGGCAGAGGCGGGGATGACACCGAGGGACACCGCGGGCCACGTCGTGACCTGCGCCAGGTGCGCGCGCAGCCCGCGCATGACCGCCGCCCCGCCGAAGCCGTTACGCAGCACGGACTCCTCGAGGAGGAACGCGGCGGTGCGCTGGTTACGGCGCAGGACACGCTGGCGCTTCATCCGAGCCGCGACCGCCGCCTCAACATCGTCGTGGACGCCGCGCCGCTGCTGGTAGGCACGCAGCACCGCACGCGTGTAGTCCTCGGTCTGGATGAGACCCGGAACAATCCAGCAGCTGTACGCGCGGAACTGCCGGGTCCGTTCGTACAGGGGCAGCCGCGCCTCCTGAGCACGGCGCAGCCCGGAACGTTCCATCCGCCGCCACTCGACCCACATGCCTTCCACCGCGTGCAGGGACGCGACCAGATCCGCTGCCTCGTTCTCGGCGCCGCAGATCTGGCACCACGCGCGGATGTCCGCTACGGACGGAGAACGGGTCGCGTGTTCGATCTTCGACACCTTCGTGCGCTCCCAACCGGCGCGGGCAGCCAGCTCAATCGCGGTCAGACCGGCGTCACGGCGCAAGCCACGAAGCCGGTCCGCCAGGAGCTGGCGGGCCTGCTGGGCGCTGGAAGAAGGCGGCTGCACAGGAGGAAAACCGCGTCGACGGCGAGGAGACCGGCGTCAGGCCGGGGCCAGGTCGTACTCCTGATGCGGAACGGATCGCTCCCACGCGGCCTCGAACGCCCTCGCGCACCGCGCGGCGATCACAGGGTCGGGTGACAGGCGCGTCTCGAGAAACTCTCCTCGGCCGGAGAAGTAGTTGAACTGAGCCTGCCGGCCGTCGAAAACCCAGAAGTCGTTAGCGGGGAGCAACAGGCCGGTGGCCAGATGCCGGGGCAGCCAGCGGACCTGCTCGCCCGCGGCGACGTTCGACGCGGTCGTCGCATGCTCGAACCTGATGTAGTCGGACACAGGCTCCGACACGACCCGAACCCGGCGGACCTCAACCCCACGGCCAGTCACCTCGGCAATCAGGTCCAGCCACGGCCGAGGAGCCAGCCGCCGTTGGAACTCCTCATGATCGCCGGCGCACCACGCCTGAAACCACGGATCACCCACGTCGTAGGAATCCCGCATCTCCAGATGCACGGCAGAAGACGAACACGCCCGCAGCAGCTCGCCGAACGGCGGGTCGGGCTCCTCAGCTACGCCGGGGATGCAGCCCAGGCCCCTGCTTGCCTCGCTCGTAGGTCCCATTGGCCGCCTCCATGATGAACGCCTTCATAACCACCGGGAGCCGGACCACGGCCTCGGTCGACCCGAGCGGGCTGTGCCGCGAGACTTCCGCGAGCTCCTCCGGGCCGGTCACCGCCTCGCCCTGGAACCACACGTCGCCGGTGTCCTCATCGACGAACACCGCCGGGCAGCCGTTGTCAGGCGACCCCGGATCGATCCCTACAAAACTTAGCCGCATCACGTCTCCGAACTCAGAAGTGTGCCGAAGTGAGCCGCACAGGCACCGTCCACCAACCAGCACCCGCCGTCAAGATCCGACTACGCCACGAAGCTACCTTCAGGTCCTGCAGCACACCTCAACAGCCGTGTTCTCCACTCGCCCGCCGCGGGAGTCACACCTGCACGTCCGCCGGTCGAAAACCGACCAGGAAGGCGCCGGCGCCCTGATCGGCCTGCCCTACGGCTCCCACCT
>NZ_KB891153.1 GCF_000373365.1 Parafrankia discariae | reverse complement strand
CCCATCCCGCCGTGGAGGTGGTCTGCTCCGGAACCTACGCCGAAGCGGTCCGCCAGCGCCCTGCCTGAGGCGGTCCAAACCAGCGACTGGTGGCATCTGTGGCATCAAGATCGATAATGGGATATCCACTGTCAACACTGGGTGCGTGAAGGCTGGACCGCTATGAGCACGGGAGATCCCACCACCCCACCAGACACGCCGGTGGATGTGTTCGTCTCCTACACCGCGGCGGATGAGGCATGGGCGACCTGGACTGCCGCAGTCCTGGAAGCCGCGGGCTGCGCGGTGGTCATCCAGGCGTGGGACGCGCCGGCCGGAACGAACCTCATCGCGTGGGTCAGCCAGCAGATGACCCACGCCGCCCGCACCCTCGCGATCTGCTCACCGGCCTATTTCGCCTCCCACTGGCACACCCAGGAATGGACCAGTGCCCTCGCCGGGAACACCCTCATCCCGCTCCGGGTCGACGACTGCGTGATGCCACCGGTGCTGGCGACCGTCGTCTCCCGTGACCTGCACGGCATCGACGAGACCACCGCCCATCGCCGACTCCTGGAAGCCGTGGGCCTGGCCACCCCCGCCCGGGCCTTCCCCGGCTTCCCCGGCACGGTGTTCCCCGGAGGAACGCCGTCCGGTGCGGGATCCGGGGATGCGCGAGGGTCGGCGGTCGGCCCGAGGCCACCGGGGGCGGTGCACGTCACCGACGCCGACCCGTACCGGCTTGGAGTCCACCGGGCGATCCACCTGCCCGGCGCCGCCGACGACGCCCTGCCTGCCTACGTGGCCCGCGACATCGACCACCAGCCCCTGACCGGGATCCGCGCCCGGCTGCGTACCGCAGCGACGCGGGGTGGGTTCGTGCTGCTCGTCGGTGGCTCCTCGGCGGGCAAAACCCGCTGCGCCGTTGAAGCCATCCGCGCCGAGCTGGCCGACTGGTGGCTCATCCACCCCGCCGACACCGCCCAGATCACCGCCCTGGCCGCCGCGCCCCCGGCCCGCACCGTGCTGTGGCTGGACGAGATCCAGACCTACCTGGACGGCGAACAGGGGCTGACTGCCGGCATGGTGCGGGCGCTGCTGGACGCCGGGCTGGTGCTTGTAGGCACGATCTGGCCCCGTCGCTACCACAACCTTCACCACCCCCCGCGACAGCACCGACGACCCGTACCGATGGGAACGCGACACCCTGCGCCAGGCCGCCGTCGTCGATGTCGATGGGCAGTTCACTCCCACTGAACAGACCCGTGCCCGCGCGGCCGCCGCCGGGGACCCGCGGATCCAGGCCGGGTTGGACAACCCCGACGACGGGCTCACCCAGACCCTGGCCGCCGCCCCTGCCCTGCTCCGCCGCTGGACCAGTGCCAAAGCCGACGCGCCCTACGCCTGGGCCGTCATCACCGCCGCATTGGACGCGGCCCGCCTCGGGGTCCGCATCCCCCTTACCGTCGACCTGCTGCGCGCCGCTGCCCCCGACTACTGCACCCCCCGCCAGCAAGCCGAAGCACCTGCGAACTGGTTCGAACACGCCCTCGGCTACGCCACCGCGTCCGTGCACGGCGCCACCGCCCCCCTCAACCCCATCGGTGCCGGCATGGGCCACCTCGCCGGCTACACCACCGCCGACTACCTCCTCCACCACACCACCCACACCCGCCGCCACGAACGAGGCCCCGCCAGCCTCTGGACCGCCCTACGTGACCACCTCGCCCACCCCCACAGCCTCGCCGCCATCTGCCACAGCGCCCTCGACCGGCGGATCTACACTGTCGCCGTCCCCCTCTTGCGCCGCGAAGCCGACATGGGCAGCACCCACGCTGCCCGCGAACTGGCCAGACTGCTGGGCCAGGCTGGACAGCTGCGGGCCGCGATCGACGCCCTACGCCCCGCCGCCGACGACTTCGAGGTGGCCCGCGAGCTGGCCGGGCTGCTGGCCGAGGCGGGGGACCTCGACGAACTCCGGGCCCGCGCCGACACCGGCGACGGGCACGCGGCCCACCAGCTGTTCGGCCTACTGGCCAAGGCGGGAGACCTCGACGAGCTCCGCGCCCGCGCCGACACCGGCGACACCCACGCCGCCTACTATCTGGCCGGCCTACTGGCCGAGGCGGGGGACCGTGACGAGCTCCGCGCCCGCGCCGACACCGGCGACCAAGACGCCGCCTATCACCTGGCCGGGCTGCTGGCCGGCGCGGGACAGCTGCAGGCCGCGATTAGCGTTCTACGTCCCATCGCCGACATCGGCGACACTGGCGACTTGTTCGCTGCCCGCCGCCTGATCGATCTGCTGGCCGAGACAGGGGACCGTGACGAGCTCCGCGGTCGCGCCGACGCCGGCAATCTCTACGCGGCCCGCGAGCTGGCCAGGCTGCTGGCTCAGGCGGGGGACCTCGATGAGCTCCGCGCCCGCGCCGATACCGGCGACCGGTACGCCGCCGACTGTCTGGTTGAGCTGCTGGCCAAGGCGGGGGGCCTCGATGAGCTCCGCGGCCGCGCCGACACCGGCGACCGGTACGCGGCCCACCTGCTGTTCGGCCTGCTCACCGAGGCGGGCGACCGTGACGAGCTCCGCGCCCGCGCCGATACCGGCGACCGAGATGCCGCCCATCACCTGGTCGAGTTGCTGGCCGGCGCGGGACAGCTGCAGGCCGCGATCGATGCCCTACGCCCTGCTGCCGCCATCGACAATCTCTATGCCGCCGAGCAGGCGGCCAGGCTGCTGGCCGAGGCGGGAGAGCTGGACGAGCTCCGCGGTCGCGCCGACGCCGGCGATCTCTACGCGGCCCGCGAGCTGGCCAGGCTGTTGGCCGAGGCGGGGGACCTCGACGAACTCCGCGGCCGCGCCGACACCGGCGACCGGCACGCGGCCCACCGACTGGCCGGGCTGCTGGCCGACGCGGGACAGCTGGGGGCCGCGATCGACGCCCTACGCCCGGTCGCCGACAGTGGCGACCATGACGCCCCCCATCGGCTGGTTGAGCTGCTGGCCAAGGCAGGGGACCGTGACGAGCTCCGCGGCCGCGCCGACACCGGCGACCGGCACGCGGCCCACCGGCTGATCGGCCTGCTGGCTCAGGCGGGAGACCGCGATGAGCTCCGCGCCCGCGTCGACACCGGCGACCGAGACGCCGCCGACCGCCTCGCCGATCTGCTCGCCGAGGCGGGGGATGATCGGTTGCTGCGATTCGGGTTCGACGTGCACGGAAAGATCGCCGACGGGCCCACCTGGTAGCGACGTACGGTGATCCACCGCAGCGCCGACCACCTGCCCCTAGACAAAGAGTCGTCCACGCCGGCTGGCGACACCAACTCCACACAGTGTCCAGCGATGATCCGCAGGACCAGGACCCATCCGCCCAGGTGGCGGTGATCGAAGGCGTTGACGACGACGTGGCTATGGCGGCTTGCTGTGGCCCCACCAGGGCGGCTTGACCTGGCTCCACCACGCGACGCCCCTCGTTGCGCATTTGTCCTGGTCCTGGGTCCTTCATGCGGCCACAACCCCTGCGGGGCTGGGGCCACATGAAGCCGCTCTGGTGGGGCCGTACAGGACCGCCGTAGCCAACGACGGGTACGGGCACCACCGCGCCGGCGAAGACGGGTTCCGTCGCCTCTCTGGTCTTACCGTCGGTCGTCGCCCGAAAAGGTGTCGGCTTTCCGGAGTTCCTCGTCGCCCGGCTCGGGCCGGTGCGGCGCCTGCCGGGGCGGTGTGTACGTCCCTGCCCAGGCCAGCAGTTCGCGCACCGGGCCGGTGAGGGGGG
>NZ_KB891152.1:2500-3842 GCF_000373365.1 Parafrankia discariae | reverse complement strand
ATCAGGTCTCAGGCACATGAAGCACGGATTTACCTGCACTTCGCCCTACACCCTTGCCCCAGGAAAACCACCTCCTGGGTTGGACTACCCTCCTGCGTCACCCCATCGCTTGCCTACTACCAGCCGGGGTCCCGACCAGCCCAAGCCCCACCCGAAGGCAGAACAAAAACCAGAACGGTTAGCACAAACCAGGTTCAGCATGGGCGCGTCAGCGCCGGTACGGGAATATCAACCCGTTGTCCATCGACTACGCCTGTCGGCCTCGCCTTAGGTCCCGACTCACCCTGGGCGGAAAAGCCTGCCCCAGGAACCCTTGGTCATCCGGCGGACGGGATTCTCACCCGTCATTCGCTACTCATGCCTGCATTCTCACTCGTATGGCATCCACGGCTGGGTCACCCCGCCGCTTCACACGCCATACGACGCTCCCCTACCCACGCACAGACCTGGACCCTCAAAGAAGGCCGGGTTCACTATGCATGCCGCAGCTTCGGCGGTGCGCTTGAGCCCCGCTACATTGTCGGCGCGGAATCACTTGACCAGTGAGCTATTACGCACTCTTTCAAGGGTGGCTGCTTCTAAGCCAACCTCCTGGTTGTCTATGCGACTCCACATCCTTTTCCACTTAGCGCACGCTTAGGGGCCTTAGCTGGCGATCTGGGCTGTTTCCCTCTCGACTACGAAGCTTATCCCCCGCAGTCTCACTGCCACGCTTCACTTACCGGCATTCGGAGTTTGGCTGACTTCAGTAAGCTTGTAGGCCCCCTAGGCCATCCAGTGCTCTACCTCCGGCAAGAAACACGTGACGCTGCACCTAAATGCATTTCGGGGAGAACCAGCTATCACCGAGTTTGATTGGCCTTTCACCCCTACCCACAGCTCATCCCCCAGGTTTTCAACCCTGGTGGGTTCGGTCCTCCACACGGTCTTACCCGCGCTTCAACCTGGCCATGGGTAGATCACTCGGCTTCGGGTCTTGGACATGCGACTCAAACGCCCTATTCGGACTCGCTTTCGCTACGGCTACCCCACACGGGTTAACCTCGCCACACACCGCAAACTCGCAGGCTCATTCTTCAAAAGGCACGCGGTCACCAGGCTCCGAAAAGCCCAGCCCCCACGGATTGTAGGCACACGGTTTCAGGTACTATTTCACTCCCCTCCCGGGGTACTTTTCACCTTTCCCTCACGGTACTAGTCCGCTATCGGTCACCAGGGAGTATTTAGGCTTAGCGGGTGGTCCCGCCAGATTCACACGGAATTTCACGGGCTCCGTGCTACTTGGGATACTGTTCAAGAGACGTGCCGTTTTCACCTACAGGGCTATTACCCTCTACGGCGG
>NZ_KB891151.1 GCF_000373365.1 Parafrankia discariae | reverse complement strand
CCGCCGCTACCTCGGCTGGCGGAACCGCCACGCCGCGGACAAGAAACTCCGCACCATCGTCGCCAAGGCGAACGTTGCCTGATGCGGCACTAGCACGAAAGCCCTGGCCTGGCCTGGCCTGATGTAACAGAGCCGACGGATGCGATCCTCAGTGAGGATAGTAAAACATGCACGCCATACCGGGAAAGACCTCCGCATCCGCTTCCGATCTGGTTTCGGCAATAATACTTCCATCCGAGAACTCTGCATGAATCCTGCATCCAGCCGCAGGAGCACCGTCGGAGAGTCACCGAGACGAACGGAAGGCCGGTTCGCGGGATTCGTCCGTGTCAGCGCACGCGAGGAAGCCGGCGCGACAAGCCGCATCACGCAGTGCTTCTAAAGAAGCACTCACGCTGATATCTTTTCGAGTCGCGACCGGATCAGGTCCTTTTGTGGAAGCGAACACGTTTTCGCCACCCGTCACCGTGAGGTGCATTTTGCGTAGGGTTATACCGGCCATTGTCGGAGCCGCCTTTCTGGTTGCGGTGACCGCTCTACCCGCCGTCGCGGCACAAACCGGGAACACCACTGCCACATTCCAACTGACCAGCGGAACCCTTGATATAACCGTACCGGCCGGGACAGTAGTTCTCGCCACAGGGGCGGTATCTTCCACGTCACTCAGTGGCCAGTTGGGTGAGGTTACGGTCACGGACAACCGCAGCGCAGACCCCGCGTCCTGGACCGCCTCGGTCTCAGCAACGCCTTTCCAGAACGGAATACACACGCTCGCCGCGTCCTACGACACCGGCGTCGTCACATCCACCGGAATCCCTATCAGTCAATGGACAATCACCACTCCATTGACGCTCTCCACGACTCCTCAGAACCCGGTCGTACTCAACCCGACATGGCCGGGCGGAGGCGACAACACGGCCACCTGGAATCCCACCATCACCGCAACCATTCCGCCGGCAGCCACCTCCGGTACCTACACATCGGTCGTCACTCACTCGGTCATCTAACGAAACGACCCACACCGTGCGACGTGTTCTAACCGCGCTCGCCGTGCTGGTGGCCGGGACCCTCATCCCGGCCACCAGCACGTTCGCCGCGCCCTCACAAGCCGCCGATCCGAAACCAGGAAGCATCGGCATCCGGCTACTCGACGCCCCAGCCGGCGCAGAGGAGGACCCACGAGCCCGCATTTACATCGTCGACTACCTGCGGCTCGGCGCCGTCATCCAGCGACACATCGAAGTCACCAACAAGACCGATGCGGTCGCGCACCTGGCCATCTACCCGGGCGCGGCCTCCATCAAAAACGGGACGTTCAACGTCGCTGCCGGGCATACCGGCAACGAACTGACCACCTGGATCAGGCTGGACCGGCCCACACTGACCCTGCAACCAGGCGCCTCCGCTCCCATCACCGCCACGATCGTCGTCCCCCACGACGCGTCTCCCGGTGAGCGTTACGCCGGTATCTGGGCCGAGACCACCACCGCAAGCCCGACCCAGGGCACCAACGTCGTGCAGGTCAGCCGCGTCGGCGTACGGGTCTACCTGGCAGTCGGCCCAGGCGGCCCCCCAGCAGCGGACTTCACCATCGACACGCTCACCCCGACACACCTGCCCGACGGACGAAGAGCCGTCGTCGCGCGCGTTCACAACACGGGCGGCCGCGCGCTGGACCTCAATGGCGAACTCACCCTCACCAACGGACCCGCCGGCCTGAACGCCGGCCCGTTCCCCGCTCAACTCGGCACGACCCTCGCCCGCGGCCAGTCCGAACCAGTCACAATACCGCTTGACCAGCAGATACCCGGCGGCCCATGGAAAGCCCTTATCCACCTCAAGAGCGGAGTCACCGACCGGACCGCACACGCCACCATCACCCTTCCCAGCCAACCCGGCACGATCACGCCGACGAAAACAACATCGATAGCCAGCCGCACCTTGATAATCGGTGCCGCCCTGGTAGCACTCGCAGCCCTGACATGGGGCCTCCTCCGTCGGCGACACCGCCGATCAACCGGAGAACGAAAGCACTGACAAGCGGTCCCTCCCTCCGATTAGCATCATCATTTTTTCTTCAGCCAGATGATCTCCCGGCATGAAGGAAACAGCTACTGCCACGGCGTTTTGCGCTCTGTCGCTGCCGGTCGTTTTCCCCCTTTCCCGTGGCGCTACCTGGTCTAACACGGCCTACCTACCGCACCAAGGGCGGCTACGCCGTCGCGAGCGATCACCGTTCGGGCGAGCCCTGACACGGCAGGCAGCCCGCCAGGAAAGGAGCAACGGGAAAGAGAGAAAAACGGAGAAGCCGACAGGGCCGTCTGGGTTTGCCGTCGCTGGACGGCCCTGTCAGCGCTCATCGTAGAGGGCGGCCGGCACCGTCATCAGCCTCGCCGCGCCCTCTCTGCTCTGGGGACGTCGCACGGCGAACACGCCAACGGCCAGTGATCCACCTCGGTTCACCGGCCGTTGTTCGTACCGGGGTCGGGGGTTGGAGGGTGTCTCGTGTGGCTCTCCGGGTACATATTTGATCATTGATGTGATATTGATGTGATGGAGAACGGTCTGGTGGTGCGGCTGGTCCCGGACGCTCCATGGGAGCTTGGTGGAACGCTGTTGCCGCAGTTCGACACGCGCCACCAGGGCGGTGGGACCGCGCCCGATCGCCGATCGGGCGGCCTTCACCCCATGGAGGGCAGAAGGGAACACCGTGGAGCTGCGCCCCCTGCTCGTCGATCGCGACCTCGTCATCCGGCCCGGCCGTCCCGTGGACGTCGCCCCACTCCGCGCGATCCTGGCCGAACCGTCAGTGGCCCGCTGGTGGGGCGAACCGGCGTCCATGGCGGAGGTGACGACCGACCTTTTGGGAGAAGGCGACACCATCCTGCTGGTGCTCGAGGTCTCCGGCGAGGTCGCCGGTGGGATCCAGTACGCAGAGGAGGGCGACCCGCGGTACCGGCACTCCAGTATCGACGTCTACCTGAGCGGCCGGTTCCAGGGGCGCGGGCTCGGTACGAGAGCGGTGGGGCTCCTGGCTCACTTCCTCTGCCGGCACCGTGGTCATCATCGGATCACCATCGACCCGGCTGCCGCCAATGACCGGGCGATCCGCTGCTACGAGAAAGTCGGATTCCGGCCCGTCGGAATCCTGCGCGGGTACGAGCGCGGGCCGGACGGGGTCTTCCACGATGGGCTGCTCATGGACCTGATCGGCGACGACCTGGTAGCCGGAGACGGAGACGTCGAGGCTCAGCGGTGTTCCAGGTCGTCCGGGCGGTCGTCCCAGTAGGCCCGGAACGGCTCGAGCCAGCGCGCGAACTCCCGCAGCGGCGCGGGCTCCAGCAGGTAGAGCCGGCGCTGCCCGTCGGGCCGGACGGTGACGAGCCCGGCCTCGCGCAGGATCCGCAGGTGCTTGGACACCCCGGGCTGGCTCAGCCCCAGCTGCTCGACCAGTTCATGGACCGGCCGGGGACCGGCCCGAAGCAGCTCGAGTACCCGGCGGCGGTGCGGGTCACCCACCGCGGCCCAGATCACAGGTTCCACAACTCGACTATCGCCAGAACGTTATATTGCTGTCAAGCGATTGCTTTTCCGCTGACCGACGCCCCGGGAGCTCGCGGACACGACTATGCGTCAACGGGTTCACCGAGCTCGAAACTGAAGGCCGTGTTCGCACCGTCGACGGAGTCGACGGTGACGTCCACCGGATAGGTCGTGCCGTCCGCGGGGTCGGTCAGAGCGCACCGCAGCCCTACCTGCCAAGCTGGTTCGAGGCAGAGGATGTCTGTTAACCAGTGACGAGGGCGGGTTGGGAGCTTGATCTAGATGGATGCGGGGCTGACA
>NZ_KB891150.1 GCF_000373365.1 Parafrankia discariae | reverse complement strand
TGGAGGAGCGGGGGGTGTCGGATGGTGTGGTGGTGGGGTCGTTGCGTCGGGGTGAGGGGGGTGTGGGGCGGGTTCTGCGGTCGGCGGCGGAGTTGTTCGTGCGGGGTGTGGGGGTGGACTGGTCCGGGGCGTTCACCGGCGCCGGTGTGGGTGTGGGGCCGGATCTGCCGACCTATCCCTTCCAACACGAGCGCTACTGGCTGGACGCGGACCCCTCCGGCGCGCCCGGCCCCGTCGACGTCTCCTCGGCCGGGCTTGACCCGGTCGACCATCCGCTGCTCGGCGCCGGCGTCACCGTCGCCGGCGAGCCGCTCCCGGCGACGTCCACCGACTCACTCGCGGCCGATCTCACGGTCGATCTCACGGCCGGCGGCCCCGACGGCGGTGGTCGCCTGCTCTACACCGGTCGGCTGACGACAGATCGTCACCCGTGGCTGGGCGACCATCGTGTCGGCGGTGCCGTGGTGCTGCCCGGCACGGCGCTGCTCGACGTCCTGGCCTGGATCGGAGACCGGGTGGGGCTGCCCGTCCTGGCCGAACTGACGATCTCCGCGCCGATCCTGGTCGACGAGCCCGTCGCCAGCGAGCCCGCCAGCGAGCCCGCCGCCGAGCCCGCCGCCCCGGGCGCCGCGGCGGCGACCACGGCCTTCGGGACGGACATCCAGATCGTCGTCGGTCCGCCGGACGGCGGGCGGTCGCGTCCCGTCACGGTCCACTCCCGGACCGGCCCGGACGAGGCCTGGACCGAGAACGCCCGCGGAACCCTCGGCGAGCCGGCCGGCACCGCGGCCGACGACCCGCTCGACCCGACGCACCCGACCGACGTGACCGGTCCTGCCGGTCCTGCCGGCTGGGCGACCTCATGGCCCCCGGCCGCCGCCACTCCTGTCGACCTCGACGGGTGCTACGAACGACTCCCGGTCGACTACGGGCCGGCCTTCCGCGCGCTGCGCGCGGCGTGGGTGGCCGACGGCACCGTCTACGCCGAGGTGAGGCTTCCGGACGCGGCCCTGGCCTCCGCCGCGGGCGCGTCGCCCGCCTCCCGGTGGCTGCGCCTGGACAACGCCGAGCTCCCGGACGGATACGGGCTGCACCCGGTGCTGCTGGACGCGGCGCTGCATCCGCTGGCCGCCGCCGGCTTCTTCCCCGATCCGGACCAGCCCCGGCTGGCCTTTGCCTGGTCGGGGGTTCGGCTGTGGGCGACCGGGGCCCGCTCGCTGCGGGTGCGGATCGCTCCCGCCGGGCCCGACACGATGACGATCAGCGCGGTCGACGACGAGGGCGCCGCGGTGATCGACGTCGAGACGCTGGTGGTCCGGCCGGTCGACCCGGACCGGCTGGCGGCCGGGCGCGGCGCCGCGCGGCGTCCGCACGCGCTGTTCGAGGTGCGGTGGGAGCCGATCGGGGCCGTCGAGGTGCGCGGCTCGGACTGGGCCTTCCACCCCGACTCCGCCGTTGCGGCCGGCGACGTCGTTCCCGGCGACAACGCCGCGTCCGTAGCCGTAGCCGAGCCGACGGTCCGTCCCCCGTTGGTGGTCTTCGTTCCCGACGGTGTCGACGACGCGGCCGGTGCCG
The DNA here is from genome assembly GCF_000373365.1 of Parafrankia discariae. NCBI lineage: Bacteria > Bacillati > Actinomycetota > Actinomycetes > Frankiales > Frankiaceae > Parafrankia > Parafrankia discariae. The sequence goes on along the minus strand of NZ_KB891150.1, from coordinate 2,479 downwards.
GTGCCATGCGGGACGTCCCCGGCGCGGTGCGGGCCGCCGGGCTGCGGACACTGCGCGTTCTCCAGGACTGGCTGGCCGACCCGGACAGCGCGTCGTCCCGCCTGGTGGTCGTCACCCGGGAGGGTGAGCTGGCCCACGGGTCCGTGCGCGGGCTGGTCCGGGCCGCGCAGGCGGAGCACCCGGAGCGGTTCGGCCTGATCGACCTGGACGGCGCCCACCAACCGCCGTCGGCACCGGCCGCGGCCGGTGCCGACGGCGGTTGGTGGGCGGAGGCGATCGCGGCCGGTCTGGGCGCGCCCGCCGACGAACCCTGGGTCGCTGTCCGGCCGGCGGGGTCGGGCGGGACCGAGGTGTCGGTCGCGCGGCTGCGGCGCGCGCGGCGGGCTCCCATGCCGCCGCGGTCACCGCTCGAGGGCGGCACCGTCCTCGTCACGGGCGCCACCGGCGGCCTCGGCCGGCTGGTCGCCGGCCATCTCGCCCGGGTCCACCGGGTGCGGGAGCTGGTCCTCGTCGCCCGCTCCGGGATCGGCGAGGAGCAGGCCGCCGAGCTGAGCGCGGCGGGTGTCACCGTGCGTGCCGTCGCCGCCGACGTCGCCGACCGCTCGGCGCTGGCCGAGATCGTCGCGTCGGTCGCCGACCGGCTAACCGCGGTGGTGCACGTCGCGGGCATCGTCGACGACGGTGTGATCGAGGCTCTCGACGAGCCGCGCTGGCACGCCGTCCTGCGGACCAAGGCGGACGCCGCCTGGCACCTGCACGAGCTGACCGCCGGACTCGACCTCGCCGCGTTCGTCCTGTACTCGTCGGCAGCCTCGGTCTTCGGCGGCGCGGGCCAGGGCAACTACGCGGCCGGCAACGCCTTCCTCGACACGCTCGCCCGGCACCGGCGGGCAGCCGGGCTGCCCGCGGTGTCGCTGGCGTGGGGACTGTGGCAGGAGGCCGCCGGAATGGGCGGCCGGCTCAGCGCGACCGACCTGGCCCGCATGACGCGGGACGGAACCAGGGCGCTGACGGCGGCCGAAGGCCTGGACCTGTTCGACGCCGCCCTGGTGGACGACCGGCCGGAGCTGGTCCCCGTCCTGCTCGACCTGGGCGCGCTGCGGCGGCGCGACGCCCCGCCGGCCCTGCTGCGCGGACTCGTGCGGCCCCTGGCCCGCCGCGTGGCCGGGCCCGCGGAGGCGGTGGCCGGGGACCGGTCCGCTCTGCGTGACCGGCTCGCCGCGGCCTCGCCCGACCTGCGGGGCGAGATTCTGCTGGATCTGGTCCAGACGACCGCGGCGGTGGTCCTCGGCCACACCGACGCGGGTGTGATCGAGCCGGGCCGGGCTTTCCGGGACCTCGGCTTCGACTCGCTGACCAGCGTGGAGCTGCGCAACAGCCTGATCACCGCGGCCGGGGTGCGGCTGGCGGCGACGGTGGTGTTCAACCATCCCACGCCCCGCTCGCTCGCCGAGCACCTCGCCGCGCGGCTCGCCCCGGATCTGCCGGACGGGCCCGACGGGCCGACGCGGGCCGGTGCCGCCGTGCCGGGCAGCGCCGCCCACGGGAGCGCGTGGAGTGGCCGGGACCCGGGCCGCGACGACCCGGTCGTGATCGTCGCCATGGCCTGCCGGTTCCCGGGCGACATCGCCTCGCCGTCCGACCTGTGGCGGGTCGTCAGCGACGGGGTGGATGTCGTCGGTCCCCTGCCCGCGGATCGCGGCTGGAACCTGGCGGAGCTCTACGACCCGGACCCGGACCGCTCGGGACGGACCTACGTGCGTGCCGGCGGTTTCCTGACCGATGTGCCGGGCTTCGACGCCGCCCTGTTCGGGATCTCACCGCGGGAGGCGCTGGCGATGGACCCGCAGCAGCGGCTGCTGCTGGAGACGTCCTGGGAGGCGCTGGAGCGGGCGGGCCTGGACCCGACGTCGCTCGCCGGCACGTCGACCGGCGTGTACGTGGGCACGCACGGCCAGGACTACGCGGCCGAGGTGTCGGGTGAAGGGGCCGACGAGGGCTACCTCGTGATCGGCCGGGCCGCGAGCGTGCTCTCCGGCCGGGTGTCCTACGCGTTCGGCTTCGAGGGGCCGGCGTTGACCGTGGACACGGCGTGCTCGTCCTCGCTCGTCGCCCTGCACACCGCGGCCGCCGCCCTGCGGTCCGGCGAGATCGGCCTGGCCCTGGTCGCGGGGGTGTCGATCATGTCGAGCCCGGAGGGCCTGCTCGGTTTCTCCCGGCAGCGCGGTCTTGCCGCGGACGGCCGGTGCAAGGCCTACGCGGACGCCGCGGACGGCTTCGGGATGGCCGAGGGCGTGGGCGTCCTGCTGCTGGAGCGGTTGTCGGACGCGCGCCGCGCCGGCCGCCGGGTGTTGGCGGTGGTGCGTGGTTCGGCGGTGAATCAGGATGGTGCGTCGAACGGGTTGACGGCGCCGAGTGGGCGCTCGCAGGAGCGGGTGATTCGGGCGGCGTTGGCGGATGCGGGGTTGTCGACGGCGGA
>NZ_KB891149.1 GCF_000373365.1 Parafrankia discariae | reverse complement strand
TCGCCTCGAATGAAAGCTTCGGCGGCTGGACCAAAACCTTCACCGACCCCCGCCTCTGCTCCGCGATCGTCGACCGCCTCACCTTCGACGGCACGATCATCGAGACCGGCACCCAGTCCTACCGCCTCGCCCACACCCGCGCCCGCACCAGCCCGAACGGCCGCCCACCCACCCCGGTCCCCACTCCCACCGACACGACCCAACCCGCCTGAACAGCTGGCCCCCACTCCCACCGACGAACGGTCCCCACTCCCACCTTCATAGCCAGGGATGCCCGCGGGTCGGGCCGTGCCCGCAGGTCGGCCGTGCACGGAGCGGCGTTCCTGTCCGCCGGCCTGCCACCTCATCAAACCCGTGCCCGAACCCTCCCGGGCGTAATCTGACGTGACGATTGATGACGCTGACCGTCAGTGGGAGTGACGCATGCTCGACCTGCGCAAGCTGGTCCTTCTGCGCGAGATCGACGCCCACGGCTCCATCGCCGCCGCCGCGCAGAGCCTGTCCTACAGCCGGTCCGCGGTCTCCCAGCAGATCACCGCGCTGGAACGCGAGGTGGGGACCCCGCTGCTGGAGCGGACCAGCCGCAGTGTCGTGCTCACCGAGGCCGCCCGGGTGCTGGTCGCCCGCACGGAGACCGTCCTCGCCGAGCTGGAAGCGGCCGAGACCGAGATCGGGCAGACGGCGGGCACGCCCAGCGGCGCCCTGCGCATCGGGGTCTCGCTGAACCACGGGCCGCCGTTGCTGGCCCGCGCCCTCGTCCAGGTGCAACGGCGGTACCCGAGGCTGCGGATCACTCTGCGGGGTGTGGCGGCCGGGGAAGGCCGGCAGGCCGTCCGCCTCGGGCAGCTCGACCTAGTCCTGGCGTTCCGGTACGACCAGGTGCCCGAGCCCCGGCTCCCCGGCCTGCTGGAGATCCCACTCGGATCCGATCCGATCCGGGTCGCCGTCGCGGCCGACCACCCGCTGGCCGGTACGGGCCCTCGACACCTCGCCGAGTTCGCCGGGGAACGCTGGGTTCTTCGGCCGGCCTCCACGTTCGGCCGGCTGACCCTGCACGCCTGCCACGTCGCCGGCTTCGAACCGGACGCGGCCGCGGAGCTCGACGACCTGCAGGCGGCCCTGGGCCTGGTCACCGCGGGATGGGCGGTGAGCCTGCTACCGGACCTCGTACCGTCCAGGCCGGAGTTCCCCGTCGCCCGGATCCCCCTCGCCGACCAGCGGCTGCACCGGCACATCGCGATCGTGGTACGCCGGGGAGTCGCCGGAGCACCGGCGATCGAGGCCCTGGTCGACGAGGTCCAGGCCCAGCTCATCGAGCGGACAGCGCCGCGGCCTGGACGGGAGGCCGAACGCGACCTCGGTGACTCCGGTTCGCGGCCTGGTCCTTCTTCTCCGGGATGACGGTGCGGAGCCCGGCCCTGGCGGGCCCGCACCGCCATCCCCACCAGGAACCCTTCGTGAAGGCCTGACGGTGGTGTTCAGACCTGGTTGGCGCCGCCGTCGACGTAGAGGTTGCTGCCGGTGGTGAAGCTGCTCGCCGGGGTGGCGAGGAACAGCACGGCGTTCGCGACCTCGTCCGGGTGGCCCATGCGGCCCAGCGGCACCTGGCTGGCCAGGGAGCCCCTCAGCTGGTGGGCCTGTTCCTCGTCGGCGGCCAGGCCGGTGATGCCGGGGGTGTCGATGGGGCCGGGGGTGATGGCGTTGACCCGGATGCCCCGGCCCCTGAGCTCGTTCGCCCAGGTGCGGGCGAAGGAGCGGACGGCGGCCTTGGACGCGGCGTAGACACCGAAGGCCTCGACGCCGGTGGTAGCCGTGGTCGACGAGGTCAGGATGATCGAGGCGCCGTCGGCCAGCAGTGGCAGGGCCTTCTGCACGGTGAACAGCAGGCCCTTGACGTTGATGGCGAAGGTCTCGTCGAAGTGCTCTTCGGTGACCTGCTCCAGCGTGGCGAACGAACCGCCGCCGGCGTTGGCGAACAGCACGTCCACCGGGCGGCCCCGCTCCGCGACCACCCGGTAGAGGCGGTCGAGGTCGGCCAGGTCCGACACGTCACCCTGCACGCCGGTCGCGTCCGCGCCGATCTCCTTGACGGCCGCGTCGAGCTCGGCCTCGCGGCGACCGGTGACGAACACGTGGGCGCCCTCCTCCGCCAGCCGTCGCGCGGCCGCCAGACCGATGCCGGTGGTACCGCCGGTGACGACCGCCGTCTTGCCCGCCAGCTGTCCCATCACAGATCGCTTCCTTCCAAGCTTGCCACTCGGCTCCTGGCGCTTACAGACCTCTTCACCAGGAACGATTTTCGTACCGATCGGTACCGAATCAACGTAGCACACGCCGCCAGGCTTATGTACCGATCGGTCCGGATGGCGTAGGCTGCACCCGTGGAAACCGCCCGGCGAGCACCGGTCGGCCGGCCCCGCGCCTTCGACGCCGACCAGGCACTCGACCGCGCCCTCGAGGTCTTCTGGCGGCAGGGCTACGAAGGCGCCTCCCTCACCGACCTCACCGAGGCCATGGGGATCACCAGAACCAGCCTGTACGCCGCCTTCGGCAACAAACGCGACCTGTTCGACAAGGCCCTCGCCCGCTACTCCGAGATCGACATGGCCTACGCCCGCCAGGCCCTGGCCGCACCCACCGCGCGCCAGGTCGCCGAGACCTTCCTGCGGGAGAACGTCCGAGCCATCACCTCGCCAGGCCGGCCCGCCGGCTGCTTCTCCATCCAGGGCGGGCTGTCCTGCGGCCCGGCCAACGCCGACGTCTCCGCGACCCTGGCCCGCTCCCGGCGGGCCGGCGAAGCCGCGCTGGCCGACCGCTTCCGCGCCGCCGTCACCGACAGCGACCTGGCCCCCGGCACCGACCCCGACGACCTCGCCCGCTACCTCATGGCCGTCGCCGCGGGCCTGGCCGTCCAGGCCGCCGCCGGCGTCGCCCGGCCGGACCTCGACCGCGCGGCCAGCCTCGCCCTGCGCGCCTTCCCCGGCCCCGCTGCGGCCACCACCCCCGCCCCTGCCCTCGCTCGAGCCCGCGGCGACCTGTCGACCTGACCCGCGGACCGTCCGGGCTGACCCGCGGACCGTCCTGGCGGTCCAGCTCGACGGGGCAGAACAACCAGCTGGATGAGCCGCGGCGAAGGGCGCCGGGCATCCGCGGTCGGGTCGTCGCCGACCGCATGCCCTCGACCGGACCATCCGCCCGCCGCTTCCTCTCCGTGCGTTCAGGTATACAAACCGTGTCATGGCTGACAGCGGAGGATCGCGCCGACAGACCAGCCGACGCTGGCTGTGGATCATCGCCGGGGTCGCCGCGGCCGGCGCGGTGTGCGCGGTACTGGGGGTCTGGCACCTGCCGGAACGGATGTACCCGGGCAGCTACGAGGAGGTCGGTGAAGCCCGGGCCGCGTTACAGGGTGGCCTGCTGACTGCCGCCGCGGCGCTGACAGCGGTGGCCGGCGGTCTGATCGCCCTGGACGAGACCCGACAGGCCAACGCCGAGACCCGGCGGGCCAACACCGAGATAAGCCAGGCGAACAAGAACACCCACGTGCGGGAGCTGTACGCGACCGCGATCGAGCTCCTGGGAGCGCGCACGATCGACAGCCGACTCGGTGGGATCTACGCCCTGGAACGAGTCGCGGTCGACTCGCCAGCGGATCAGCGCACCGTGGTGGAAGTCCTCTCGGCCTTCGTACGCGTCCACAGCACCGACCCCGTGCCGCCTCCCAACCCGCCCGATCCCAGCTCCCCGATCCGGCCCACCGTCGACGTCCACGCCGCGATCACCGTCCTGGCCCGCCTTCCCGTCCGCGCCAAGGTGCCCCGCGCCGACCTCACCGGCGCCTGGCTGGTCGGGGCGAACCTCACCCGCGCCTGGACAGTCGGGGCAACACTGACCGGCACCCAGCTGGACGGGACCGACCTCACCCGCGCCTGGACGGTCGGGGCGGCCCTGACCGGCGCCTGGCTCGTCGGGGCGGACCTCGCCCTCGCCCGCGCCTGGCTGGACGGCGCGACCCCGCCGACGCCTGGCTCGTCGGGGCGGACCTCGCCCTCGCCCGCGCCTGGCTGGACGGCGCGACCCTGCCCGACGCCTGGCTCGTCGGCGCGACCCTCACCGACGCCCGGCTGATCGGGGCGGATCTCAGCCGCGCCCGGCTGGTCGGCGCGGACCTCACCCGCGCCCGGCTCACCGGCGCGACCCTCACCGACGCCCACCTGGTCGGGGCGACCCTGACCCACGCGGGCCTCACCGACGCCCGGCTGGACGGCGCGGACCTCACCGACGCCC
>NZ_KB891148.1:70159-132179 GCF_000373365.1 Parafrankia discariae | reverse complement strand
CGGGTGGTGTGGGTGTTTCCGGGTCAGGGGGCGCAGTGGGTGGGGATGGGTGCGGGGCTTTTGGATTCTTCGCCGGTGTTCGCGGGTCGGATCGGGGAGTGTGCGGTGGCGTTGGCGCCGTTTGTGGACTGGTCGTTGGTGGAGGTGCTGCGTGGGGTGGAGGGGAGTGGTTCGGGGGTTTCGGGCACTGGGGTGGCGGGGGCGGGGTTGTTGGAGCGGGTGGATGTGGTGCAGCCGGTGTTGTGGGCGGTGGCGTTGGGGTTGGCGGCGGTGTGGGAGTCGTGGGGGGTGCGGGTGGATGTGGTGGTGGGGCATTCGCAGGGGGAGGTGGCGGCGGCGTGTGTGGCGGGGGTGTTGTCGTTGGAGGAGGGGGCGCGGGTGGTGGCGTTGCGGAGCAGGGTGATCGCGGAGGAGCTGGCTGGTGGTGGGGGGATGGTGTCGGTGGGGTTGCCGGTGGTGGAGGTGGAGGCCCGGTTGGGTGAGCTGGCTGGTGGTGAGTGGGCTGGTGGGGTGGGGGTGGCGGCGGTGAACGGGCCGTCGGCGACGGTGGTGGCGGGTGAGACGGCGGTGTTGGAGGGGTTGGTGTCGGGGTGGGGGGCGGAGGGTGTGCGGGTTCGGTGGTTGCCGGTGGATTACGCGTCGCACACGGTGCAGGTGGAGCGGGTCCGTGACCGGCTGGCCGTGGAGTTCGTGGGTATCACCCCGCGTGCGGGTGATGTGGCGATGTGGTCCACGGTGACGGGATGTCTGGTGGAGCCGGAGTCGCTGGACGGGGAGTACTGGTTCCGGAACCTGCGGTCGCGGGTGCGTTTCGATGAGGCGGTGCGCGGGTTGCTGGCTGAGGGGCACCGGGTGTTCGTGGAGCTCAGTCCACATCCGGTGCTGACCGCGGCGATCACCGAGACAGCCGAGGCGGCCGGCGTCCCGGACGCTGTTGTCGTGGAGTCGCTGCGGCGCGGCGACGGCGGGCCGGACCGGCTGTCGGCCGGGGCGGCGCGGCTGTGGGTGCGCGGGGTGCCGGTCGACTGGGCCCCGCTGGTGGCCGGGGGCCGGCAGGTGGACCTGCCGACCTACCCCTTCGAGCATCAGCGGTACTGGCTGCTGGGCGACGACCACCCGGCCCGCGGTGGCGCGGCTCGCGATGGCGCATCCGGCGGTGGCGTGGCTGGTGGGGCGGATCTTGACAGGCTGCGGTACCGCGTCGGCTGGCATCCGCTCGGTCCAGAACCGCCGCGGGCCTCCCCGGCGGCCGTGGGTGGCGGCTGGCTGGTGGTCACCCCGTTCCCGGCCGCCGAGGCCGCCCCGCCGCCCGCCGCCGACGCCGTGCGCGCCCTGGCCGAGGACGGCGCGGAGATCGTCGGCGTCCCGGTCGGCCCCGCCGACCTCACCCGGGAGGGCCTCGCCCGCCGCCTGCGGGCCGTGACCGGCGCCGGGGAGACCGTCCCGCGGGGCGTGCTGTCGCTGCTCGCGCTGACCGGCGCCGGGGACGCCGTGGACGCGGGGGGCGCCGCGGCGACTCTGCTGCTCGTCCAGGCCCTGGGCGACGCGGGGATCGGGGCGCCGCTGTGGTGCCTCACCCGCGGTGCCGTGTCCGTCGGTGACGGTGACCCGGTGACCGACCCGGCGCGGGCGCAGACCTGGGGACTGGGACGGGTGGCCGCGCTGGAGCATCCGTCCCGCTGGGGCGGTCTCGTCGACCTGCCCGACGCGCTGGACGGGCCCGCCCGGAGCCGGCTGGCGGCGGTTCTGCGCGGCGCGACCGGCGAGGACCAGGTCGCGATCCGGGCGGGCACGGCCTTCGCCCGTCGGCTGCTGCGCGCGCCGCTCGACGGGGCCGAACCCGCCCGGCGCCGGCGGTTCCGCGGAACCGTACTGGTCACCAGCACCGGACCGCTCGGCCCTCATCTGGCCGGATGGCTGGCCGGGCGGGGAGCCGAGCATGTCGTGCTCGCCGGATCGCACCGTGCGGGCGATCCCGACATCGACACGCTGCGCCGCGGCACCTTCGCCGGGGATCTCCGGCTGACCGTGGCCACCTGCGACCTCGCGGACCGCGAGGCGTTGGCCGCGGTTGTCCGCGGGCAGTCCGCCGCCGGCGGGCCGATCCGCGCCGTCGTGCACACCGCCGCGCTGCTCGGGCTGCGCCCGCTCGCCGACACCTCGGTCACCGACCTGACCGACGCCGTCGCCGTCAAGGCCACCGTGGCCGACCGGCTCGACGAGCTGTTCCCCGCCGGTGACCTCGACGCGTTCGTGCTGTTCTCCTCGATCGTCGGTGTCTGGGGCGGCGCCGACCACGCCGCCTACGCCGCGGCCAACGCCCACCTGGACGCGCTGGCCGAGTGCCGGCACGCCCGCGGCCTGCCGGCGACCTCGGTCGCCTGGGGCCTGTGGGCGCCGCTCACGGGAAGCGGCGACGCCGACGTCGCGGCGGCCGAGGATCCCGATGTGCGGCGGCAGCGGGCCCGGGGGCTCGGGTACCTCGCGCCGGGCCGCGCCCTCGAAGCCCTGCGACAGGTGCTGGACCACGACGAGACGCACACCGTCGTGGCGGACATCGACTGGGCACGGTTCATCCCGGTCTTCACCTCGGCTGGCCGCCGCCCCCTGTTCGACACGCTCGCCGCCGACGCCGCCCAGGTCGCCGCCGCGGGCGGGGCGTCCGGCGCCGCGGACGGCACCGCCTCCCCGGCCGTGACCGGAACCGGCTCGCCACTGGCCCGCCGGCTCGCCGCCCTGCCCGCGGCCGACCGGGACCGGGCGCTGATCGAGACGGTCCGCACCCGGGCGGCGGCCGTGCTGGGCCACGCCGACGCCACCGCCGTGGAGGCGCACCGGGCGTTCCGCGACCTCGGCTTCGACTCGCTTACCTCCGTCGATCTGCGTAACGGGCTCGGCGCGGCGCTCGGCCTGCGGCTGCCATCCACGCTGGTGTTCGACTATCCGACCCCGTCGGCGCTGGCGGAGTTCCTGCGCGGGGAGATCGCCGGCGGCGACGAGGACGAGGCGCCCGCCGACCGCGACCGGCGTCCCGCGACGTCCCGTGACCGCGGCGGGCCCGGCGGTGATCAAAACCGGCTGGACACCGAGCCGGTGGCGATCGTGGCCATGGCCTGCCGGCTGCCCGGTGGGGTCGACTCCCCGGAGGACCTGTGGCGGCTGCTGGCCGAGGGCCGGGACGCGATCGGCGAGTTCCCGGCCGACCGGGGCTGGGATCTCGACGCCCTGCACGACGCCGACCCGGAGCGGTCCGGCACGTCCTACGTGCGCCACGGCGGTTTCCTGACCGGGGTCGCCGACTTCGACGCCGAGTTCTTCGGCATCAACCCCCGCGAGGCCCTGGCGATGGACCCCCAGCAGCGGCTGCTGCTGGAGCTGTCGTGGGAGGCCGTCGAACGCGCGGGCATCGACCCGTCGACGTTGCGCGGCACCCTGGGCGGGGTGTTCGTCGGCACGAACGTCCAGGACTACGGCCCGCGCGCGCTGGCCGCCGGTGCGGAGCTGGAGGGCTACATCGGCATCGGCAACGCGGCGAGCGTCATGTCCGGGCGGATCTCCTACACCCTGGGGCTGCAGGGGCCGGCGGTGACCGTCGACACGGCCTGCTCGTCGTCGCTGGTGGCCCTGCACCAGGCCGTCCAGGCGCTGCGCCGCGGCGAGTGCTCGCTGGCGCTGGCCGGCGGCGCGGTCGTGATGTCCTCCCCGCTCATGTACGTCGAGTTCAGCCGCCAGCGCGCGCTGTCACCGGACGGCCGCTGCCGGGCCTTCGGTGCGGGTGGTGACGGCACCGGCCTCTCCGAGGGTGTCGGCCTGCTGGTCCTCGAACGGCTCTCCGACGCCCGTCGGGCGGGCCGTCCCGTGCTCGCCGTCGTCGAGGGCACGGCGGTCAACTCGGACGGGGCGTCGAACGGGCTGAGCGCGCCGAACGGCCCGGCGCAGCAGCGGGTGATCCGCCAGGCGCTCGCCGTCGCCGGGCTGTCGCCGTCCGAGGTGGACGCGGTGGAGGCGCACGGCACCGGGACGAAGCTCGGCGACCCCATCGAGGCGCAGGCCCTCATCGCCGCGTACGGCCGCGGGCGGGCGGAGGGCCGCCCGCTGTGGCTGGGATCGCTGAAGTCCAACATCGGGCACACCCAGGCGGCGGCCGGCGTGGCCGGCGTGATCAAGATGGTGCTGGCCCTGCGGCACGGAGTGCTGCCACGCACCCTGCACGCGGCGGAGCCCACCCACCAGGTCGACTGGGACGGCTCCGGCGTCCGGCTGCTGACCGAGGAGGTCGCGTGGCCGGCCGGTGAACGCGGGCCGCGGCGGGCCGCGGTCTCCGCTTTCGGCATCAGCGGCACGAACGCGCACGTGATCCTCGGTGAGGCCCCCGCCGCCGCGGGGCCGGCATCCGGGTCCGCGGCGGCGGGCGGACCCACCCCGGCGCCCGTGTCGCGGCCTACGCCGCGGTCCGAGTCGCGGCCGGTGCCGCTGCTGGTGTCGGCGCGCACCGGGGAGGCGTTGCGGGCCCAGGCCCGCCGGCTGGCCGCTCACCTCGACGACCGTCCCGGCCGCGCCGCCACGGACGTCGCGCTGGCCACCGCGACGACCCGGGCCGCCTTCGACCACCGCGCGGTCGTCATCGGCGCCGACCACGACGAGCTGCGGGCCGGCCTCACGGAGCTCGCCGGCGACCACGATCCCGCCGACGGGTCGCGCGGCCTCGTCGCGCGCGGGGTGGCCGTTCCCGACCCGCGCGTGGTGTTCGTCTTCCCCGGGCAGGGGTCCCAGTGGGCCGGCATGGGCCGTGAGCTGCTGGAGTCCTGCCCGCCGTTCCGCGAGCGGATGACCGAGTGCGCCGTGGCGTTCGAGCCCTACCTCGACTGGTCCCTGCTGGACGTGATCCGCGGGGTCGACGGGGCGCCACCCCTGGAGGCCATCGAGGTGATCCAGCCCGCGCTGATGTCGATGATGGTGTCGCTGGCCGCGGCCTGGCGCGCCTACGGGGTGACTCCGGCCGCGGTGGTCGGTACCAGCCAGGGGGAGGTCGCCGCCGCGCACGTCGCGGGCGCCCTCTCCCTGGACGACGCCGCCCGGATCATCGCGCTGCGCAGCAGGCTGCTGGCGACCCGCCTGCTCGGCCGGGGAGCACTGGCGTCGGTCGGACTGCCGGCCGCGGACGTCGCCGCCCGGCTGGGCCGCTTCGGTGGCCGCCTCGCCGTCGGCGGGATCAACGGGCCGCGCCAGGTCACCGTCGCCGGCGAGACCGCCGCGCTGGACGAGCTGGTCGCCGAGCTCACCGCGCAGGGCGTCCGCGCCCGGCTGGTGGCGTCGTCGGTCGCGACGCACTGCGCGCAGGTGGACGGCATCCGTCCCGAGCTGATGGAGATCCTGCGCCCGCTGGCCCCCACCCCCGCCCGGATCCCGGTCTACTCGACGGTGACCGGGGGGCCGCTGGACGCCGCGGTGATGGACGCCGGGTACTGGTACTCCAACACCCGGGAACCCGTGCTGCTCGACGGCGCCGCGCGGGCGCTGCTGGCCGCCGGCTTTGACACGTTCGTCGAGGTCAGCCCACATCCGGTAGTGGGATTCGGGCTGGCCGAGACGGCGCACGACACTGGCCGGGACGCCGTGGTCGTCGGCACGCTCCAGCGCGGCCGCGGGGGTGTCGACCGCCTGCTGGCCGCGCTGGCGGAGGCGCACGTCCACGGGGTCGGCGTCGACTGGCGGGAGGCGTTCACGGGCACCGGCGCGCACCCGGCCGACCTGCCCACCTACGCCTTCCAGCGCCGGCGGTTCTGGCCGCGGCCGGCCCCGGCCCGCTCGGCCGGCGCCGGCTACGACGCCGATGCCGGCGCCGCGACGGGTCGCGACGGCCCGCCTCATCCGCTGCTCACCGGCTCCGTCGCGCTGGCCGACGGCGGCCTGCTGCTGACGGCCCGGATCAGCCCGGCCGCGCAGCCGTGGCTGGCCGGCCGGACTATGGCCGGCGTCCCGGTCGTGCCGGACGGGGTGCTGTTGGAGCTGGCCATCCGGGCGGGCGACGAGAGCGGCTGCCCGGAGGTGGCCGACCTGACCTTGGCCGAGCCGCTGGTGCTGCCCGAGACCGGGGCACTGCGGCTCCAGCTGCGCGCCGGAGCGCCGGACGGCACCGGGAACCGCGCGCTGACGGTGCACGCGCGTCCCGAGGGTGCTCCGGCGGACACGCCCTGGACCGCGCACGCCACCGCGACCCTGGTCGGTTCCGCGGAACCGGCCGCGTCGGTGGCCGGCCCGCGGGTGTGGCCGCCGCCCGGCGCCGCGCCGGTCGACGTCGACCGGCTGTACGGCGAGCTGCTCGCCGCCGGTCACGGGCCGGGCGGCCCCCGGCTCACGAGAGCCTGGCGGGCGGGGATGGAGCTGTTCGCCGAGGCCGACCTGGACGGCGAGCACGAGGTCGCCGGGTTCGGCCTGCACCCCTGGCTGCTCGAGGCGGCCGGGCACCTGGCCCTGTGGGGACGGCTCCCGGAGCCCGGGACGCCCGCGGCCGAGCCGGCCGCGGTGCCCGAGCCGGTTACGGAGCCGGGGTCGGTGGTGGCGGTCGTCGGCGGCTACCGGAGTGTGCGGCTGTACGCCACGGGAGCGTGGGCGGTGCGGGTGCGCGTCGACCTCTCGGGCGCCGGCCCGGTCTGGACGGAGCTGGCCGACCGGACCGGAGCGGCGGTCGCGGTTCTCGGCCCGGTCGATCTCCGGCCGCTGGCCGCCGCCCGGCTGCGCGCGCTGCGCGCCTCGGTGGCGGACGCGATGTTCGCCCTCGACTGGGTGCCGGTGCTGCCGAGTGTGAGCGCGTCGGGTGCCGGCGTGCCGGGCTGGGCGGTGCTCGGGCCGGATCCGCTCGGGCTGCGCACGGCTCTCGCGCTGGCCGGCGTCCACGCCCCGGCCTGCCCGGATCTGGCGGCGGTCGCGGCCCTGCCGGCCGTCCCGGACGTCGTGGTGGTGAGCCGCGACTCCGCCGCGGCCGGCCCCGGTCTGGCCGGGGCCGCGCGCACGGCCCTGCGCTCGGTGCTCGCGCTGGCACAGGAATGGCTGCGCGACGAGCGGTTCGCCGCCGCCCGGCTGGTCGTGGTCACCCGGGGGGCGGTGGCCGTCGGCGCGCACGACGACGTCACCGGCCTCGCCGACGCCGCGGTGTGGGGCCTGCTCGGCTCGGCGGAGGCGGAGAACCCGCACCGGTTCCTGCTCGTGGACGTCGACGGGACGGCGGCGTCGGAGCGGGCCCTGCCGGCCGCGGTGGCCTGCGGCGAGCCGCGGGTCGCCCTGCGTGAGGGCGCGGTCCTGGGGCAACGCCTGGTCCGCGCGGCGGTCGCCGGCTCTGGTACCGCCCCGCCCGGCCAGACCAGCCAGACCGGCGCGCCGCCCGGCCGGGCAGGGTGGCGGCCGGACGGCACGGCGCTCATCACCGGTGGCACCGGCACGCTGGGCGGCCTGCTCGCCCGGCACCTGGTCACCGCCTACGGGATCCGTCACCTGCTCCTGGTCAGCCGCGGCGGAGCCGGCGCGCCCGGCGCCGCGGAACTGACCGACGAACTGACCGCGCTCGGCGCGGGGGTGACGGTGGCGGCCTGCGACACCGCGGATCGCGCCGCGCTGGCCGGCGTGCTCGCCGCGATCCCCGCGGAGCATCCCCTGACGGCGGTCGTGCACGCCGCCGGCACCCTCGACGACGGGGTGTTCTCCGCGATGACCCCGGAGCGCCTCGACACCGTGCTGCGGCCCAAGATGGACGCCGCCCTGAACCTGCACGAGCTCACCCGGGGCGACGACCTGGCCGCCTTCGTGCTGTTCTCCTCGTCCGCGGCGGCGTTCGGCAGCGCCGGGCAGGCGAACTACGCGGCCGCCAACACCTTCCTCGACGCCCTGGCCCACCACCGGCGGGCGGCCGGGCTGCCCGCGCTCGCCCTCGGCTGGGGGTACTGGGCCCCGCGCGGCGCCCTGGCCGGGCACCTCGACGCCGCCGCGCTCGACCAGCGGATGGCCGCCAACGGGCTGCGGCCGATCTCCGCCGCCGCGGGCATGGCGCTGTTCGACGCGGCGCTCACCGCGGACCGCCCCGTCCTGCTGCCCATGCGGCTCGACCCGCGGGTGCTGCGGGCCGGGGGCGTCCCGCCGCTGCTGAGCGGCCTGGTCCGCCATCCGGTCCGGCGGTCGGTCGACGGCGAGGCCGAAGACCCGGCCGGGACGCTGGCCCAACGGCTGGCGGGGGCCAGCGGCCCGGAGCGGGACCGGGCCCTGCTCGACGTCGTGTGCGCCACCGCCGCCGCCGCGCTGGGGCACGCCTCCGCGGCGGAGGTGGCACCGGACCGGCCGTTCCGGGAGCTCGGTTTCGACTCGCTCGCCTCGGTGCAGTTCCGCAACCGGCTGGCCGCGGCGACCGGAGCGCGCCTGCGGCCGATGCTCGTCTTCGACTTCCCGACACCCGAGGCCATCGCCGGCCACCTCCGGGACCAGATGTTCCCCGCCGCGGCCCAGCCCGCGGCCCCGTCCGCGGCTCCATCCGTGGTCCAGCCGCCGGCCGCGGGCCGGACCGGATCCCCTGATCCGGTGCCGCCGGCCGGGCCCGGCGGCGCGGCGGCCAGCGCGTTCGACGAGATGGACGCCGAGACGCTCGTCCGGCTGGCCCTCGGCGAGGGCACCTGACCACCCCGGCCCCCGGTTCGGCCCGACCCGACCCGACCGACCAACCCCGACCCGACCCGACATGGACCGCCGGAGGCCCTGGTGACAGTTCCCCCTGATCGCCTCGTCGAGGCGCTGCGCGCTGCGATGAAGGAGAACGAGCGGCTGCGAGGGCTGGTCGCGCGGGCCGGCGAGCCGATAGCGATCATCGGGATGGCCTGCCGTTTCCCGGGCGGGGTGCGCTCACCCGACGAGCTGTGGCGGTTCGTCGCCGCCGGCGGCGACGCCATCACCCCGTTCCCGACCAACCGGGGCTGGGACACCTCGGCCCTCAGCTGCTTCGGGGGTGGCTTCCTGCACGACGCGGCCGACTTCGACCCGGAGTTCTTCGGGATGTCGGAGAACGAGGCGCTGGCCACCGACCCGCAGCAGCGGCTGTTGCTGGAGACCTCGTGGGAGGCCTTCGAGCACGCCGGGATCGACCCGCATTCGGCGCGGGGCAGCCGCACCGGCGTGTACTTCGGCGTGATCTTCCACGACTACGGCTACCGGCTGCGCCCACCGCCCCCGGGCATCGACGGCTACGCCTACTTCGGCAGCGCGGGCAGCATCGCGTCCGGGCGCGTCTCCTACACGTTCGGTCTCGAGGGGCCCTGCGTGACGCTGGACGCCGCGTGCGCCTCCTCGCTGGTCGGCCTGCACCTGGCCAGCCAGGCCCTGCGGCGCGACGAGTGCTCGCTCGCCCTGGTCGGCGGGGTCTCGGTGCTGGCCACCCCGGAGCTGTGGGAGGAGACGACCCGGCACGGGCAGGGCCTGGCCCCGGACAGCCGATGCAAGTCCTTCGCTGCGGCGGCCGACGGCACCGGCATCTCCGAGGGGGTGGGGGTCCTGCTGGTGGAGCGGCTCGGCGACGCCCGGCGCAACGGCCATCCGGTGCTGGCGGTGATGCGCGGCAGCGCCGTGGAGCAGGGCGGCGCGACCAACGGCTTCACCGCTCCCAGCAGCGCCTCGCAGGAACGGCTCATCAGCCGGGCGCTGGCCGACGCCGGCCTCGCCCCGGCGGACGTCGACGCGGTGGAGGGCCACGGCACCGGAACCCCGGTGGGCGATCCGATCGAGCTGGCGGCCCTGCTGGCCACCTACGGGCGCGACCGGCCCGCCGGCCGGCCGCTGTGGCTGGGTTCGCTGAAGTCGAACCTGGGCCACACCCAGGCCGCCGGGGGCGCCGGCGCCGTCATCAAGATGGCGCTGGCCATGCGGCGCGGCGTGCTGCCGCGCAGCATGCACGTCGACGCCCCGACCCCGCACGCGGACTGGTCCGCGGGCACGGTGGCGCTGCTGACCGAACCGGTGCCCTGGCCGGACACCGACGGCCGGCCCCGCCGGGTGGGGGTCTCCTCGTTCGGCGCCAACGGCACGCTGGCGCACGTGATCCTCGAACAGGACCAGCCGCCGCCGCTCGCCGACACGGCGGCCGGGCACGCGGCGGACCGGCCGGCGGACCGGTCGGTGGTGCCGTGGCCGCTGTCGGCCCGGTCGCCGGCCGCGCTGCGGGCCCAGGCCCGGCGCCTGCTCGACCTGGTGACCGAGCGGGTCGATCTCCTCCCGGCCGACGTCGGGTTCTCGCTCGCGACCGGCCGCAGCGCCTTCCCGCACCGGGCGGTGCTGGTCGCCGATGACCGCGCGGAGTTCCTGCTCGGCCTGACCGCGATGGCCGCCGACCCGCCGGCGGGCCCGGGGGCCGCTCCCGGCGAGGTGGACGGCCGTGCCGGAGCCGGGATCGTGTTCGCGCTGCCCGGTGGGAACGGGTGGGGGAGCGGCGCCGGCCGCGCACTGGCGGCGGCCTTCCCGGCCTTCGCCGCGCAGTGGACGATCCTCCGAGCGGCTCTCGCGGAGACGGAGGAGGCCCTTCAGATGGCCGTTCAGGTGGCGCTGTGCCGGCTGGTGGAGTCCTGGGGCGTGCGGCCCGACGCCGTCGTCGGGCACGGCACTGGTGAGGCCGCGGCCGCGTACGTGCGGGGCGCGCTGTCGCTGGACGACCTGCGGGCACTGCTGGCGGCGGGGACCCGCGGCGCGCCGTCCGGCTGCCGTGTTCCCCCGGGCACCACGAACGTGCTGGTCGTGGGGCGTGACGCGGCCGGCGTCGACATTCCGCGCGGCGCGAGGTCGTGGGTGCTGCTGCCAGCCGGTCGCGCCGAGGCCCGCGCCGTCACCGAGGCGGTCGGCGTGCTGTACGGGTGGGGGCAGGCCGTCGACTGGCGGGCGTTCTTCGCGGGCACCGGCGCGCGGCGGATCGACCTGCCCACGTACGCCTTCCAACGCCGGCGGTACTGGCTGGAGGTCGCGGAGCCTGACCAGGCCGCCGCACCGAGCGTGGCGGGCGCGCGGGGTCAGCGCTGAGTGGCGGATGCCGCCGCGGTGGTGTCAGCCACGCGCGGAGTCGTGCCACGGGCCGACGACCAGGCGCGCTGCCAGGCCGAAGAACCAGAACACGACCAGGCCGAACAGTGCCGAGACGATGATCGCGGCGAACAGCGGGCCGGAGGACAGGTCGCGGGTGTAGTTGTCGATGAGCGCGCCGATCCCGACGTCGCCACGGCGGAAGAAGAAGTCGCCGACGATCGCGCCGATCACCGCGAGGCCGGCGGAGATACGCAGGCCGACGAAGATCGCGGGCAGCGCGCTCGGGAGCTCGAGGCGCAGCAGCCGGCGCCACCGCCCGACCCGGCGCAGCGTGAACAGGTCGTGATGGCCGGCGTCCACGGACTGGATGCCGAACAGTGTGTTGGTGATCATCGGGAACATCGAGATCACGACGCACACGACCGTCCGGGACCAGAATCCGTAGCCGAGCCAGAACCCGATCAGCGGGACGATGGCCAGGATCGGGATCGTCTGCAGGAGGATGGCCCAGGGGTAGAACGAGTTCTCGATCCAGCGGGCCTGCGACATGAGGATCGCCGAGAGGATGCCGAGGCCCGCGGCGATCGCGAGGCCGGTGAGCGCGACCTTCGCCGTCCCGCCGAGCGCGGTGAGGATCTCGTCGGCGGTGCGGCGGTCCAGGAAGCCCTCGGAGACGACCTCGTGCGGCGGGGGCAGCAGGAACCGGCGGCGGGGGGCGAGGAACCAGTAGGTGACGGCGTACCAGACGCCGATCACGGCCGCGAACACCGCGAACGGCGGCAGCACCGTCCGCGCGGCCCGGGCGGCGAGGACGCCCGCCCGCCGCGGGCGGGCCGCCCCCGGCCCCACCGGCGCCGTGTGCCCGCCGTCGTCCCCGTCTGGCACCTAGGAACCCTTCGGTCGAGAGTCTGGTCGCGAGGCCCGTTCGGGGGGATTCGCCCCCGATCGTGCGCCTCGTCCGAATCCTAGGTGTCGCGGTGGCGCAGCCGGTGGGCGGCGAGGGCCAGCAGGACGGCCACGTAGCCGCACAGCGGACCGAGGCCGGCCCACGGGGCGAGCGACAGCGCGTCCGGCCGGGACCGGCAGACACCTGTTCACGAGTCCGCGGTGTCCTCCGGCCGGGACGCGCTGCGGCGTGCGGCGGGAGGTGCCTGCTGCCCGAGGTGTCGGACGTGGGAGGCTATCGCCCATATCGGAGGTGACGGAGACAGCACGCGGTTGTCACTGTGGCGACTCGCCTCTCCTGGGTCCGCGTCCCGCGTACCTCCCTTCCTTCCTGCGCCGAGGAGAGCAGCACACGTGACGAGACTTCGTACGGTGGCGGCCCTGGTCTGTTCCGTGGGGCTGGCCTTCGGCCTGGCCGCCTGCGGCGACTCCCAGGACGAGCCCGAGAACGCCGGTGTCACCGGCGGGACGGCCGCCGGGGCGAGTTACACCACCCCGCTCAAGGGCGTCTGCCCGGACACCGTCGTCGTGCAGACGAGCTGGTGGCCCGAGGTCGACTACGGCGCCACCTACCAGCTCCTCGGCGCGAATCCGAAGATCGACGCGGGCGACTTCCGGGTGACGGGGCCGCTCGGCGCGACCGGTGTGAACCTCGAGATCCGGTCCGGCGGCCCGGCGGTGGGCTTCGACTCGGCGTCGTCGCTGTTCGAGACGGACGACGACATCCTGCTCGGCTACCTGGACATGGACGAGATGATCAGCAACTCGGCGGACCATCCGTCGGTCGCGGTCCTCGCCCCCTACGCCAAGTCGCCGCTGATGTTCTTCTGGGGTGACCCGTCGCTCGACTTCACCACGTTGGCCGACATCGGCAGGTCGGGGAAGACGGTCCTCGCCAGCGACGAGCCCTATCTGGACGTCCTCATCGGCGCGGGCCTGCTCCAGCGTCCGCAGGTCGACACCTCGTACGACGGGGAGATCAGCCGGTTCGTGGCGGAGGACGGCAAGCTCATCCAGCTCGGGTTCGTCACCGACGAGCCGTACCGGCTCGAGCACGACGTCAAGGAGTGGGCCAGGCCGGTGAAGTACGTCCTCGTCGGGGACGAGTACCCGGCGTACGCGAACGTGCTCGGCGTCCGCAAGGACAAGCTGGCGGCGAACCGGGCGTGCCTGAAGGCACTGGTGCCGCTGTTCCAGCGGGCGATGGTGGACTACCAGGCCGACCCGAAGCCGGCCAACGATCTGATGATCGAGGTCACCTCGAAGCTCGACACCGGGGGCTACGAGCTGTCGAGCGGCCTGCTGGAGGACGGGAACAGCAAGCAGCGTGAGCTCGGGCTGGTCGCGAACGGGGCCGACGGCGTGTTCGGGAGCTTCGACACCGCGCGGGTCCAGGACCTGATCGGCCGGCTGACGCCCGTCCTCACCGCCGCCGGCACGGCGCCCGCCGCCGGGCTGACCGCGGCTGATGTCACCACTGACGAGTTCATCGACCCGTCCGTCTCGCTGAAGTAGCTGGTCCCCGCAGACAGCGGAATCCCGCCGTTTCGAGTCGGCAGCGAGGGCGCGCTCCCGAAGGGGGCGCGCCCTCGCGGTGTGTTGTCGCCCTCCCCGGTCGGTGGGATCTTCCTAACAGGTTCTACGATTCCGCCATTACGACGGAGACAGCATCGGCCCTCGCCAGAAATGGCCCTCGAACGGGAGCTCACGCGCCGTGACCAACTATCCGCCCCCGACCTTCGACACCACCCGGCCCCACTCGGCCCGGGTCTGGAACTACTTCCTCGGTGGCAAGGACAACTTCCCCGTCGACCGCGCCCACGGCGACGAGTCCATCGCGGTCTTCCCGCAGATTGTCGACGTGGCACGGGCGTCCCGGGCGTTCCTGGCGCGCGCCATCACCCACCTGGTCGCCGAGGAGGGCGTACGGCAGTTCCTCGACGTCGGCACAGGCCTTCCCGTCGAGAACAACACCCACCAGGTCGCGCAGCGCTTCGCGCCGGAATCGCGGATCGTCTACGTCGACAACGACCCGATGGTGCTGACCCACGCCCGCGCGCTGCTCACCAGTTCCCCGGAGGGCGTCACGACCTACCTCGACGCCGACGCGCGCGACCCCGACCGGATTCTCTCCTTCGCGGCCGAGACGCTGGACTTCAACAAGCCGATCGGGCTCATGTTCATGTCGATCATGGGTCTGATCCCGGACCTCGACGAGGCCTACTCGATCGCCCGGCGCATGGTGGGCGCCCTGCCGTCGGGCAGCTTCCTGGTGCTCGAGGACGGCTCCGACGACACGACCACCGCGCCGGCCGCGAACAAGGACGTCACCGTCGAGGACATGAACCAGGTCAGCAGCACCGGTTACGGCTACCGCTACCGCTCGGTCGCCGAGATCACCCGTTTCTTCGACGGCCTCGAGCTCGTCGAGCCCGGCATCGTCTCCCCGCCGTTCTGGCGCCACGACCCGGAGCCGGGCGAGCCGCTCGCGCCGCTGGAGTCGTGCGGGGTCGGCCGCAAGCCGTAGCCGGCGTCCCACGCTGGCGCCGCCGACGTGCGGCGCCGCCATGCGCGACGTGGCGCACGGGACGCCCCGCCTCAGGGTCCCGTGCGCTGGAGTACCTGACTGGAAGTCGGGCGTCTTGTCGGTGAGGCGCCCGACCCGCTCCGCGGCAGTACGGCCGCCGTGCCGTGTTCAAGGGCCTACCCGCTCCGGAACAGGTCTGCTCGCCGCGGCCGTTCGTCGAGATGTTCCCAATTGTGTCGCGACCCGGTATGCGGAAATGTCGATCCGGAGCCGGGAAGATTTTCGCGCCGATACCGGGCCGGTCTGCCCGCGGTAATCAATGTGGCCGGCCGACGAGTGCGCGGCCGGTTATCCCGGTGATGTCACCGGCGGCTCGGCGGGCGGCTCCGCGCCGGGCGGGTCCGGTGGGCCCGTCCGGGCGCGGCCGGCCTGGCGGGCGCCGCCGCCCCGCCCGCCGGCGGTGGCCCGAGGACTCCTGCCATGGCGGGCGATCCCCGTTGGATCGACCCGGCCGTCCGGGCCGTGCCGGGGTCGGTGTCTGGCGGATCTTTTCCGGCCAGTAGGCGGCCGATACGGAACTTGTTGTACAGCAATTGCCGGGATTGGCTGATGCCGTCCTGAAGCTGCCGTCCTGGTCGGGCGGACACATTGATGCCGTCCGGTTCCGGTTCCTGTTAGGGTGCAGGAAAGGTCGAGATTGTGGTCCGGTGGGCGCGCGGCAGATGTCCCCGCGCCCGGTCCGTCATCGGCCGGAGGAGGGCGACGCTTCTTTTGCGACGCAATGGCGGGCGCCCGTATATGTGAAAGTCGGCCGAATACTGAAAACTCTTGGCGGTCGTGCCTGTTTCTCCGCGGTGTGGGGCGAACATTGATTATCGTTTGGAGGCTGGTGTGAACTCCGCTCGATCCGTGTTGTGTACGGTGGCGGCCGCATTATCCGTCGCGTCGCTGGTCGGCTGCGCGGGCAGCGACGCGACGACGGACGCCGCGGACGGCTGCGTCGCGCCCGGTGTCACCGCGCGGGAGGTCGTCAAGGTGGGGCTGCTGTACCCGGACTCGGGCGGCCTCGCCAGCTCGTTCGGCGCGGCGCGGGCGGGCATCGACGCCCGGCTCGGGCTCGCGAACGCCTCCGGAGGAGTGCACGGGCGCCGGATCAGCTACGTGTGGCGCGACGACCAGGCGGACCCGTCGGCGAACCTGACCATGAGCCGGCAGCTGGTGGAGCGGGAGGGGGTCTTCGGAGTCCTGGAGACGAGCACCGCCAGTTCCGGTGGGGCCCCCTACCTGGCCGATGCGGCGGTGCCCGTGGTCGGCCTCGCGGTGGAGGACGCGTGGTCCCGGTACCGGAACATGTTCTCGTTCTCCTACGTCTTCACCGACGGGCGGTCGGTTGACACGTTCGGCCGGTACGTCCGTGCGCAGGGCGGTACCCGGGCGGTGATCGTCCGGGACTACGCCGGCGGGAGCACCTCGATGCAGTTCGCCGACCAGCTGATCGTGAGCCTGCGCGCCGCCGGTGTCGAGATTCCCGCGGGGCAGGTCACCGAGTACCAGCCGGGGCGGGCGAGCGCCACCCGGATCGCCGAGTGGATGGTGGACAACGGCGTCGACAGCCTGGTCGCCGCGATGGACACCGAGACGCTCGCGCAGCTCGTCGACGCCGCGCGCGAGGCCGGGGTACCGCTCAAGGTCATCCTGACCGGCCGCGAGGTCAGCGCGGAGCTGCTGCGGGCCTACGGCGCCCGCCTCGCGGGGGTCACCTCCTACGCCAACTACCTGCCGTTCCAGGCCAACTCGCCGGCTCTCGACGCCTACCGCGCGGCGGTGTCCCGGTACGCCCCGCAGCTCGTCGACCCGGACCAGGCCCTCGCCCTGAGCGCCTACGTCGTCGCGGACATGCTCGTCCGCGGGCTGGAGGACGCCGGGCCGTGCCCGAGCCGGCGATCCTTCATGGACGGCCTGCGCGCGGTGCAGGACTATGACGCTGGCGGCCTCATCACCAGAACCGACTTCGCCGAGGATTTCGGGCGTCTGCGCGAGTGCTACGCCTTCGTCCGGGTCAACGCGGCGGGCACGGGCCTCGAGGTGGTGGACCCCGACTTCTGCGGCAGTAGGCTCTGAGCCTGGCCGACGCCGAGCGGAGCGGAGATGTCCGGTGAACCACGGCGGCGACGGGACGGACCAGCACGCGGCCGAGGGCGACGTCCCCGCCCACCGCTCACCGTGGGCGCGGCCGGTGTCGGAGGAGTGGCCTGAGCCGGAGCCGCGGTCCGAACCGGGAGCGTGGCCCGCGCCGGGCGGCGACCGGCCGACGATGGACCTGTACCGCCACGCCGGCGCGGTGGCCGCCGCCAGCCCGTATGCCGGCCAGCCGGGCCCCGCGCCCGGGCCGCCGCCCCCCGCCGGGGAGTTCCACCCGGTCCCGCCGGTCCCGCCAGGACCGCCGGTCCCGCCGACGACGGCCTACGAACCCGCTCCGGCCCGTCGGCGGCGGCGTCGGCGGCTCTGGGCCCTGATCGCGGCGGTTGTCGGCCTCGTGCTGCTGGTGGTGGGTGACCGGGCCGCGGTCTCGGTCGCGGAGGGCCAGATGGCCAAGCAGATCGAGGTCAGCGTGGCGGAGAGCCTGGACTGCGGTTCTCCCGTGCCGACCGTGCGCGACGTGCACATCGGCGGTTTCCCCTTCCTCACCCAGATCCTGCTCGGCAAGTTCAAGGAGATCGGGGTGACCATCGAGGGGATCCCCACCCCGGGGCCCCGGATCTCCGCGGTGCAGGCGCGGCTGTCCGGCATCCACGTGCCGCTCGGGGACATGATCTCCGGGTCGGTCGGCGCGGTGCCCGTCGACGACATCCGGGCGACCGTCCGGCTCGACTACGCCGACCTCAACACCTACCTGGCCGGGCTGCCCGGCGGCCTGCAGGTGAACCCGGTCGACGGCGGCCGGCGGGTGGAGATCTCCGGGCGCACCGACCTGTGGTTGTTCGGCTCCCAGGAGATCGGGGGCGTTACCACCTTCGAGGTCCGCGACAACGTGCTCACGCTCGTCCCCAGTGAGGTGACGCTGCGCGGGGCCATCAACGCCACGATCCCGGTGCCCGTGGGCGGCCTGCTGCCCCCGATCAGGATCCCGGTCGGCCAGCTGCCGCTGGACCTCGACATCGTCGAGGCGTCGACGGGCCGGGCGGGGCTGTCGCTGACCGCCACCGCCCACGACGTCGTCCTGCCCGCGGCGGAGCAGCCCGAGCCGCGCCAGTGCCCGTCCAGGCCAGGGGCGTAATCGCTAAGCGAGGACTCACTCATTGGTACGCTGCTCGCGACCCGGTCCGTTGCCCGACCGGGCACGTTGGCATGGACGTGTGCGAGGTGCTGTGGAGATGACGGACGTGGCTACCGGTCAGTTGGATGCGCAGTGGGTCGAGCACCATTTCGACCACCTCTCGCCTGAGCTCGCCCGCGATCCACACCCCGCGCTGACCCTGGCCCGGTCGCGGTGCCCGGTGGCGCACAGCGACCAGTACGACGGCTTCTGGGTGGTGACCGGCTACGAGGACGTGCTCCGGGTCGCGCAGGACTGGGAGACGTTCAGCTCCGAGCTGGGCATCACCGTCCCGCACACCCCCACGCCGATGAAGATCCTGCCGGTGACGATCGACCCGCCGCTGCAGCGCACCTTCAAGCGCCTGATCAACACCCACTTCCGGCCGGTCGTCGTCGCCGAGTGGGAGCAGCGGACCCGGGAGCTCGTGAACCGGCTCATCGACGGGTTCGTCGAGGCCGGTGAGTGCGAGTTCATGGCGGACTTCGCCCGCCCGCTGCCCGGGCTCGCGTTCTTCGACCTGGCGCTGCACGCGCCCGCCGAGGACCTCGAGATGGTCAACCACTGGGCGACCCTGGCGTCGCTGTCGCACCTGGCGGAGTCCCGGGAGAGCCACGGGAAGCTGGCGGCGTGGATCGGAGCGCTCATGGCGCGCCGGCGCGAGGAGGGCCCGCGCGGCGACGTCGTCGACGCCGTCATGGCCGCCGACATCGAGGGCCGGCCGATCACCCCGGCGGAGGCGGTCGGGACGGTCCAGCTCCTCGTCCTCGGCGGCCTGGAGACGACGGCCGGTGTGCTCGGGATGTCGATGATCCGGTTCTGCCGGCACCCGGAGATCCTCGCCCGGCTGCGCGAGAACCCGGAGCTGATCCCCGACGCGGTGGAGGAACTGCTGCGCCTCGACGGCTCGTTCATCTGCATCGCCCGCACGGCCCGGCACGACACCGAGCTCGGCGGGCGTCAGATCAATGCCGGTGAGCGGGTGCTCATCTACTGGGCGTCGGCGAACCGGGACGAGTCCGAGTTCGACGACGCCGACACGTTCGACCTCGAGCGTGGACGTAACCGGCACATCGCGTTCGGCGCCGGGCCGCACCGCTGCGCCGGCTCCAACCTGGCCCGGATGAACCTGCGCATCGCCCTCGAGGAGATCGTCACGCGCCTCGTCGACGTCCGCCTCCGGCCCGGCGCGGACATCGACTTCCACTCGACGTTCAACCGGGCGCCGCAGGCGGTGCCGATCACCTTCACCCCGGGCCCCCGGCTGACCCCGGCGGGCTGACCCTGGGCTGGCGGAGTGCCCGGGTGGTCAGCCGGGGTGGACGAGCCCGCGGACGAACGCCGCCTGCCCGGCGTGCTGGAGGTCGTCCGAGACGACGCTCACCAGCCGCACACCGAGGGTGACGGGGGGATCCCACGCCTCGTCCACGATCCGGTCGAAGTCCGCGTCACCCAGCTGCCCGACATAGCGGACGGTCCGCTCGTGGACGGCGTCGTGGTAGCCGAGCAGCAGACCGGGATCGGTGACGCGCACCGCGTCGACGTCGGCCGAGCTGTGGCCGTAGCCGATCGCCCGGTACCCGTCCCGCGGCCCGGTGGGGAGGTCCAGCCCGAACCGCCGCTCCCAGCCGCCCGCGACCCAGACCTGCTCCGACCCGGCCGCGGCGGCGACGTGGTCGTCCTGCACCCGGGTGAGGTGCCAGACGAGCCAGGTGATCGAGTTGGCCCGGCCGTCCAGCCGGTGGTTCAGCTCGCCCGGGGTCAGGCCGTCGACGACGCCGTGCACGATCTCCCGGATCCGCCCGAACGCGTCGGTGAGGAGCGGGACGCCGGAGCTCATGGCCGTACTGTACGAGGTCCCCGCCTACTTGCGGGCGCGCCGCCGCCGTAGCCGGGGACCTCGGCATCGCGGGTGCGGAACTGGCAGGCGAGCCCGCGCTGCCGGTAGCTGTCCACGATCCGCTGGGCGCCCGCGTCGAGGTGGACGGTCCGTCCTCGCGGGCTGCTGGTGAGCAACGGCTCAGCAAGTCGATGGGCTACCGCTGCCCGCACGAGAGCCTCGCGGTCCTGGCCTGGCAGGCCCCCGGCCTGCGCAAGGGCACCCCTCAACGTGAGCCGACGCCGGACAACGTGAGCCGACGCCGGACTCTGCCGCGCCGAACGGCTCGGTGTGGATGTTCCCGAGCCGCGCCGAGCCCGGTCCACCGAACGTGGGGACCGCCGGTGGGCCGGGCTCGGTGATCGTCAGCTGGCGGCGGCGATGATCAGGTCGGCCGTCTCCGCCGGGTGGCTGACCATGGCTACGTGGGAGCTGGCCACCTCGATCGTGCGCGCGCCGGCGCGCGCCGCCGTCACCCGCTCGGCCTCCGGTGGGATCGTTGCGTCGTTCGCCGCCACGAGATACCAGCTCGGAATCGTGCGCCACCCCGACGGCGTCGACAGGCACGACGCGGCGAAGCCGCGCTGGCTCGAGGCCATGATCGCCGCCTGCCCCGCGTCGACATCGGCGCAGAACAGCTCGTGGAAGTACTCCGGATCGATATACGCGTCGGCATGGTCCACGGGAGCCGCTGCTGCGTCGTGCGGTCGCAGGGGCCCAGCCGTGCGTGTGCAGCGCGGGTATGGACCCGTTGTCCGCCCGATTGTCAAAAGATGCTGGTGAGAAGCCTGAACCTACGCCAGCACGATCAGGTCGTTGTGGTAGGCGGGCAGCGCGGGCGCCGGCTCCGCCTCCGCGGGCCGGTGGGTACCGATCCCGCAGGTCACGGGATCGGTACCCCGGGCGTGCCGGGAGCGGGAACCTAGAAGACGCGTCCGACGTCCTGGAGAACGATTTTGGACATGCTGTGCTCGGCGAGGGCCGCGATCGTCATGGACGGGTTGCAGGCGCCGGTGGAGCCCGGGATCCGGGAGCCATCGAGCACGTAGAGGCCCTTCTGGCCGATGACCCGGCCGTAGAGGTCGACCGCGGACCCCATGGGCACGCCGCCCAGGGCGTGCCACGTCGAGTTCGCCTGGGCGTTCGTGTCGATCATGATGCCGCCGCCCACCTGGGCGATCTTCTGCATGCGCGCGGCGATCAGCGCCTGCAGCGCGGCGTCACCGCTGGACGGCCAGGTCAGCACGGCGTCGTCCTTCGCCGAGTCGTAGGCCCAGGTACCGGCGGGGTTCACGATCCCGAAGCCGACGACCGTCATCAGCTTGCCGGCGGTGCTCGGAATGGGGGAGCCCGCGTGGATGATGGTCAGCGGGATCGAGCTGGTGGTGTCGCGGCCGCCCACGCAGGCGGGACCACCCTGCTGGGTCCCGATGTCGCCGTTCATGCCGTTCCACAGGTAGATGCGGTCGCCGTTGTTCCCCCACTGGGTGCCGACGGCGTCCGGCAGGTTGGGGATCAGCCCCTTCGCCTTGGACTTCACCAGCAGGCGGGTCGTGCCGGCGGAGCCCGCGTTGAGGAACACCGCGTCCGCGACGATGGTCTTCGTCTCCTGGACGACGCCGCCGGTGTTGATGCGGTCGACCGTCAGTACCCACTTCTTGTTCGCGTCGAGCGCGATGTCGCGGACGACGTGCAGCGTCGCGACGCGGACCCGACCGGTGGCCTCCGCGGCCTTGAGGTAGGTGACGTCGATGGAGCGCTTACCGCCGTTGTTGACACCGAAGGCGATGTCGCTGGTGGTGTAGGTCGGCTGGTACTGGCCGTTCAGTTCGCCGCGCACGTACTGCCAGTCGATCGGCAGCGGAACCTGGAACGGCTCCAGGCCCGCGCCCGGTGCCACGTCCCGGAAGACCCGGGAGGACTTGTACGGGTCGGAGTTCAGGATGTCGGCCGGAATCGTGGAGACACCCAGCATGCTGGCCACCAGTGGATACGCCCACAGGTTGAGCTCGTCGTAGAGGTTCGCGGCCACCGGAATCGACGCGGCGAAGTTCGCCTTCGACGGTTTCAGCGTCATACCGTGGTACATCAGCGAGCCGCCGCCGACGGCCGCTCCGCAGTTCACCGTGATTCCGTTGCCGGGAATGCTCTCGATCACCCCGGTGTAGGGCTCCCACGTCTTCACCACGCCGCCGACCGTGGCGTGGTCGGTCAGCCAGGCGGAGCGGTTGTCGATGTTGGCGAAGCGGCAGAACGTCGTGGCGTTCGGCCCGGTGGGCCAGCGCAGTCCGCGCTCCAGGACCAGCGTCGACACGCCGACCTGGGCCAGCCGCAACGCGGTCACGCCGCCGCCGAAGCCGCTGCCGATGACCACGGCGCGCTCCCGCTGCACCGTGGCCGGCACGGGGGTGGCGGCCCGGGCCCGGACGGCCCCCGGCCCCGCGGTGAAACCGCCGATCGCGGCGGCACCGATGGCCGCCGTGCCGATTAAGTGCCGGCGGTTGAGGCCGGGGGTGGATTCGACGGTGTCGGGCGTGTTTTCGGGCATGGTGGACTCCAGAGTTGAATCGCGGGCAGGGTGCGCGTCCTTCGGCCGCACGCGGGTGGACGGGAGGTCCACCGGCCGGCTGGGGTGCGCCGACGTAAGTCACGAAATCCGGGCGGACGCGGGCAGGGGCAATTGCCGAGGGGTGTCCGCTGCGGGCGGAAATTCAGCTGCTCTGGTTACGCGTACGGTCGTGCTCAGAGCGGGCGGGGCACCCGAAATGCCCCGTTCCGGGCGTCACCCAGCATCGTTAGTAACGGCTCACATGTCAATAGAAAGATGTGTGCCCGGTTCGCCGGCTTCTTCGAGAACAGGGCTCCTGGTTTCCCGGCGGGATTCCTTGTCGGGGTGCCTTGTTTGTGGTGCGCGCCGGTTCACGTCGCGCCCGACGTCGAGGCCACCAGCGGTTCGGGTGGAGGGCCGGGCGGGGCCGCGCGCGGAAGGACCGGCGCACGCGCGAGCGCCGGACTGGAAAGTCCGGCGCTCGGCGGTGTGCGGTTGTGGGGGTGAGCGTTCGTGGGGGTGTGCGCGGGTGGTCGGTGGGCCTGGGCGCGATGGCGGCCCCGGCTACGCCTCGGGCAGCCGGCGCAGCACGTTGTGGTCGGTGTGGGCGACCGGTTCGGACACCCGCGCATGGTCGATCGTGGTGGTGGAGTCGTAGGTGAAGCTGCCGTCCGGGGCGACGGAGATGGTCACCTCGTAGAGCGTCGTGTTCGCGGCGCGCGCCAGGTAGGGGTTGGACAGGATGCCGTACTCCGTCGAGCCGACCTCCGCGCGCAGCGTGTAGCTGGTCGCGTCCGGCGCGACGATGCCGCCGGCGATCAGCACCTGGCCGCGGGGAACCATGAAGCAGCGCATCACGTGCCCGAGCTCGGCGTCCCACAGCCAGTAGCCGATCTCGGTGTGGAACGGCTTCTCCTCACCGAACCGCCAGGCGGCCATGTGGTAGTCCAGGCCGTAGAGATGCTGCGTGCCGTTGTCCACCGGGCCGAACGGCTTGAGGGTGACCCGCTCGCGGAACGGGGTCGTGATCATCGAGCCCTCGGTGTTCCCGAAGGCGACGTCCACCCCCTGGTCGCCCTCCCACTCGCCGGCCAGTACCGCCAGCGGACCGAACTCCGGGCCAACCTCTTCCGCCACCGTTGATCCCTCCTTGACCGGCCATGATCGTGAGCCGGCCTGATGCCGGATCGTCCCGAGATTACCCGTTGATCCCGGGCGCCCCGTTTGCGGAGAGTTCCCGCCGACGCGCGTCCGCGGCCCGCCGGCGGGACGTCTGTCCTGCTCACGAAGCCGGACCCGGCCTGGTGGGACGGGGCGGGTGACGGTGCGTGACCGCCACTTCCGGCCGGTCGGCCGGGGGCGGGGAGTCGCCGGCCCCCGGGGTGTCGGGCTATCGCCCGTCCGCCGGGAGGCGAACGGCCAGGCCCATCCGCGTCAGCGTCGCCCGGCCGAGGAGGGTGGCCGGGTCGCCGAGGTCGAAGGGCAGGTCGAAGTGGTGCCGGCCCGCGGCCACCAGCGCGGTCACCGGGGTGCCCGTCCCGGCCAGGGAGGTGGTGAAGGCGCTGTGCTGGGCGGCGAAGGCCACCGTCTCCCGCTCGCCGCGCGCGACGACCAGCGGCGGGAGCCGGCTGCCCGCCCGGCGCAGCGGGCTGTTGCGGGCGGCCTCGGCGGCGGTGAGCCCGATGGCCTCCCCGACGTAGGTGTCCCGCAGCGGCTCGAGGTCGTAGATCCCGCTGAGCAGGGTCGCGCCGCGGATGACGTCCCGTGGGCGCAGCGGGGCCGGCAGCCAGCCGTCGAGCAGGCACATCGCGACCAGGTGGGCTCCGGCGGACGAGCCGCTCAGGAAGACGCGGGTGGGATCGACACCCAGCTCGCCGGCATGCCGGAACAGCCAGTGGACGCCTCGGCGGACCTGGGCGACGATCTCGTCGAGCCGGTGCGCGGGGGCGAGCCCGTAGCCGAGCGCGGCGAACGCCGCGCCGCGGGCGACGAAGTCCGGCGCGGCGAACGACGACTCCCACCGGCTCAGCTCCTGCCAGTAGCCGCCGTGGACGAAGACCTGCAACGGGGCGTGGTCCCGCCGGGCCGGGAACAGGTGCAGGGTCTCGGCGGCGGTCGGCCCGTAGGCGATCTCCCGCCAGGCGATGCTCCGCCGCGCCGCGTCGGACCTGGCGGCGTACTCCCGCAGGAAGCCGGCCATGTCCGGCACGGTCAGGCTGGGCGAGTACGCGCGGTCGCGCAGCTCCCGGTCGTTCTCCCACGTCCGCCGGCCGGGCGCGCCGCTCACCGCCGCCCCGCCCCGGGGGCCGTCTCCCGCGGCTCGTCGTCGGCGGCGAGCAGGCTCCGCGCGGCCCACAGCTCCGGATAGAACCTCAGATCGACCCGCGCCCGCAGGTAGCCGGCGCCCGCGCTCCCGCCGGTGCCCGGCTTCTCCCCGAGCTGGCGCACCACCGCCGTGAGGTGCCGGGCGCGCCAGGCGGACCACATCTGGTCGTGGCTGAGCAGCGCCTCCGAGAGGTCCCACAGCTCACCGTGCCCCCCGTTCCGGCCGGCCGACTCGTCCCCGCCGGCGATCTCGGCGAGGGCGGCCGCGCGCTGGTGTTCGGTGGCCACGGCGAACCCGGTGCCACCGACGAGGGTGAGGAAGGCGTCCCACAGGTCGGGTTCGGCCAGGCGGCGGCACAGCTGCGCCCGGTCGTCGGAGCTGAGCCAGCCCGCCCGGGCGAGCCAGCCGTCGTCGGGGGTGCCGGAGAGGAACTCGATCTCGCGGAACTGCGCCGACTGGAAGCCGCTGGACGTCCCGAGGACCCCGCGGAACTGCAGGAAGCCGCGCGGGCTCATCGTGTCGACCACCTCGATCTGCCCGACCAGCACCCGTTCGATCTCCTGGCACCGGCGCAGTCGGAGCCCGGCTCCGCGGGCGTCGCCGCGGAGCATGCGGTCCCGCGCGTCGGCGAGCTCGAACAGCAGCACCTTGAACCAGAGCTCGTACACCTGGTGGATCGTGATGAACAGCAGCTCGTCGTGGGCGGTGGGTGAGCTTCGGCACCGCTGCTGGTCGAGGAGCTGGGTGAGGCGCAGATAGGTCGCGTAGGTGAGCGGCTCGCCGTCGGTCTCGGGAGCGGGCACGGCGCGCCTCACCCCAGCCCGTGGGTGGCGAAGTGCTCCCGGGCCCCGGGGAGGTCGAGCACGCCGGCGGACTCGCACATCTGCACCGTCGCCCGGGCCAGCTCGCGGCTCCGGCGGGTCGCGGCCGCCCCGCCGTAGACGTCCCGGACGACGGCGTCGGCGGCGGCGCCGTCCAGCCCGGCGAGTCGCAGCGAGACGCGGATCGGCCCGACGTCCACCGCCAGGCAGGCGAGGACCAGGCCGGGGACGGCGGCGCCGACGCGGATCCGCAGCGACCCGCTCAACTGCGCCCACAGGACGTGGAAGAAGCCGGTGAAGAAGCGGTGGTGCCGGCCCTCGTCGCGGGCGTGGTCCCGGGTGAGCTCGCGCACCGCCGTGACGACGGTCGGGTCGTTCGGGACCTCGTTGAGCACGGCCGTGATCAGGGTCTCGAAGACGATCACCTGGAGGAGCTGGGCCAGCACCGGCTCGCCGGGCAGCAGGTCGCGGCCGGTCCGGGCGAGCTCCCCGACGAAGGCGCCGTAGTCGCACCCGGGGATCGGGATGCCGGTCGCGATGGCGATCTGGTCGGCCAGGTCGAGGCTGTAGAGCGAGTGGTAGCCCTCGTCGCAGTAGATCTTGTACGCGTCCAGCCGGCCCGCGGTGGGCAGGTCGACGCCCGCCTGGTTGGCGGCGATGCGCTCCGCCCCGCGGTTGACGACCCGGGTCTCCAGGTGGGTCGCGGAGAGGAGGAACTGGTAGAGATGCCGGACGGTCAGCTCGCGGACCCGGGCCGGCGGCAGCGCCCGGACCGCCTCGTGGGACAGGTGGGGGACGAGCTCCGCCGGGAAGAAGACCCGGCCACGCTCCATCTCCGGGCCGAAGAACTGGCGGGCGCCGCCGCGGACCCCGGCGGCGGAGTACCAGGAGCCGAACGCGCTCCCGCCGGGCGAGGCGGTGGGTTCGGCCGACGCGGTGGGCCCGGCCGGCAGAGCGGGTTCGGTCGACGCGGCGGGTTCGCCTGGCATGTCAGTCCCTCCTGAGCCCGGCGCTGCCCGCCACGGTGGCGACGGGGGTCGCCGCCGGGCCGGGCCCGGCGGCCCGCGGCAGGCCACCGATCCGCCGCAGCCCCTCGGCGACGACGGCCCGGTCGGTGGCGTGGCAGATCCGGAACCAGCCGGGTTCGGGGGCGGTGAACGCCTGCCCCGGCAGGATGTTCACCCGCAGCTCCTCGAAGATCCGCTCCCACAGCGCGTGCTCGGCGGCGAACGTCGGCGCGGCCAACCACGCCCGCAGGTCGGCCCACACGGAGAACCCGGCCGCCACGGGCACGAACGGGATGCCGGCCGCGGTGAGCATCCCGGTCGCCCGGGTGTAGGAGGTACCGAGCCGTCGGCGGCTCTCGGCGAGGAAGCCGGTGACCCACCCGGTGTCGCCGAGCAGGTCCCGCAGCACGGCCTGAGTGTCGGTCGAGGTCGGCGCGAAGTAGGCGAACGCGCGCGCCGCGGCCCGGATCTCCGGGTCCGGGCAGTGCAGCACGCCGACCTTGAACCCGGGCAGCCCGAAGTCCTTCGCGAAGCCCCACAGCAGATGGGCGCGGGTACCGGCACCGGCGGCGTCCACCCGCGGGTCCAGGACGCTCACGAACGGCGCGGGCCCGAACACCGAGTTCGCGTAGATCTCGTCGGCGATGACGTCCACCCCGTACCCGGCGGCGACCTCGCAGAGGGCGCGTAGCTGCGGCGCACCGTACACGTGACCGACCGGATTGCCGGGCGAGGCCAGCGCGACCGCGCGGACGGTGACACCGCGGCGCCGCGCGTCGGCCAGCGCGCGGTCGATCGCCCGGGCGATCCCGCCGCCAGCTCCGGTGTCGTCGCCCGCCCCGGTGCCGTCGGCCTGCCCGGCCTGCCCGGCCTGCCCGGCCTGCCCGGCCTGCCCGGCCGGACCGGCCGCACCGGCCTGCCCGGGTCGCACCGGCACCGGCAGCAGGCGGGCCCCGGACCGGCCGGTGAGGTCGACGTCGAACGAGCCGTAGTAGGGCGCCGGAACGATGATCACATCGCCCGGGTCGCACAGGACCGAGGCGATGACGTCGAGCGCGGCGCTCACCCCGCTGACGACGACGAGATGGTCGGGGTCGAGCTCCGTCCGGCAGACGCCGCCCAGGAAACCGGCGAGCGCCGCGCGGAAGTCGGCCGCCCCGTGCAGCGGCGCGTACTGGGTGTCGGCGGGGCCCGGCGGGCGGCGCGCGGCCAGTCGGGGGCGGAGCAGATCCCACACCAACCGGTTCTCCGCGGTGCCGAGGTTGAGGTAGCCGCCGGGCCGCCGCCGCGGGTGGTAGGGGTCGGCCTGCGCGCGGAAATGGGCGGCGGCTATCGCCGGCGGCCGGGCCGTGAGCGCCGCCGCGCGCCGGGACACCATCAGCCGGTCACCTCCCGGCCGCTCTCCCGGCCGGTGAGCAGGCCGGGATGCACGCCCAGCCCCATCGAGGCGTCCAGGACCGAGCCGTGCAGCAGCCGGGACTCGTCCTGGCACAGCCACCAGACGGCGGCCGCGACCTCCTCGGGCCGGATCAGTCGTCCCTTCGGCAGCCCGGCCTCCAGCGCGGCGCGCGCGTCCGGGGGAAGCGGGTCCAGCGTGCTCTCCCGCAGCATCGTGGTGTCCACCGCGCCGGGGCAGAGCGCCATCACGTCGACGGGGGAGTGGGCGAGCTCGGCGGCCAGATGGCGGGTCAGGTAGGCGAGCGCGGCCTTGCTGATGCCGTCCGCGATGTCGAAACCAGGGAACTGCGTCACCCCGCCGCCCACACTGGAGATGTTGATGATTTTTCCGTAGCCGCGTTCCGTCATCGCCGGCAGGAACTGCCGGGCGAGCCAGAGCGGCCCGAGGCAGTTGATGCGCAGGAAAGCCTCGTCGCGAGCCTCGGGATCGGCGACGTACCGGGTTATCGTCCGGGTACCGACGGCGGCATTGTTGACGAGGATGTCGACCGGCCCGGGAAGAGCTTCTGCCAGGTTCCGGTGACTTTCCCGGTCACCCTGGCGGAATTCGAAGGCACGGAGGTCGGCGCCGTTCTCCCGCCCTGTTTCGGCCAGGAGGGCGGCGGCACGCTCCCGGCCGGACGCGTAGGTGAACCAGACGGTGTCGCCGTGCCGGGCGAACTGGCGCACGGTGGCCCGGCCGATCCCGCTCGACCCGCCGGTCACGAGTACGTTCCGCGGCCGGGTACGGCCGGCGGAGCGAGTGTTGTCCTGCACCTGGCGCCCCCTCCAAGCCGAACGTCCCCTGAACCCGACCTTGCTCTACGTCCGTGGATGCGAAGCTATCAGCTTGTTTTATCCGCAGGTGCGGACTTTTGTGGGTTGGGGCTGTCCCCGCGACCCGGAGGCCACGGGGCTGCCCCCGGCCGGACGGGGCTCACCCCCTGGCCCGTCAGGCCGCGGCGACGGCCACCTCGGTCGACTTGACCAGGGCGGTCACCGCGGTGCCCGCGGACAGGCCGAGCTCGGTCGCGGCGGCGAGGGTGATCGCCGCGGTGAGCTCGCCGCCCTGCTCGAGGGTGACGTGCGCCACGGCCATGGCGCCGCCGGTCTCGATGCCCGAGACGGTGCCGCGCAGCTGGTTGCGGATGCTCAGGCCGTCCACACTGCCGGTGGCCAGCGAGATCTCGGTGGACTTGATCAGGACGTCGACCCCCGAGCCCTCCTTGAGGCCGAGGTCGTCGACGGCGTCCAGCGTCACCGCCGCGGTCAGGCTCTGCCCGCCGGGCAGCGTGATCAGTACGGTGCTCATCACCGCCCCCCGGGTGATCTCGCTTACGGTTCCGGTCAGCTTGTTGCGGATGCTAAGGCTCACTGGCCACCTCGTCGTGTCGAAAGCATGGCTGGCTGGGCGCCG
This sequence comes from Parafrankia discariae, assembly GCF_000373365.1. Lineage (NCBI taxonomy): Bacteria > Bacillati > Actinomycetota > Actinomycetes > Frankiales > Frankiaceae > Parafrankia > Parafrankia discariae. The sequence goes on along the minus strand of NZ_KB891148.1, from coordinate 102,913 downwards.
GGCGGTACCCGAGAGCTCTTCCTACCCATTCAGCAGCCGGAACGCACTCGTCATGACCGTAGGTCACCCGTCCGCGGCGGATTCCCGAAAGTGCGAGGTGACGTGCCGGTACGCGCTACTGGCGGTGTCGATTTGGGTGGGCGTGCCGGCCGTCACCCGCGCCATCCCGAGGTCGTCCCGTACCAGCCAGCCCGGATCCGGCTCGGCTCTGATCGGGCTCCGGACCGGGCCCCGGGCCCGGTCCGGAGCCCGATCGCTTCCCGTGCGGGTGCGTCGGGAATGTGCATATGCTGCCCCTACCCGGGGGCTGCGCGCCTTCGGGCGACCCGCTGACCGCCGGCCGCCCGGCGCACGATCCGCACGATGTGGAGGGCCGGATCCCGTTGCTCGTCCTCGTCCCGGCCGTGCGCCGGCCCGCGACCCACGCGGTCGGCGGCACCCGGCCACCCACGTCCGCGCAGCCTCCGCGCGCGGTGGCCCCGGTGTGACCCGCCGAAGACGTCTGATGCCGAGCTGAGCGCCGTGGCCTCCGCCGGCCGACATCCGGATGATTTTTAGTGACCTGTCCGTGGCCGGTCACCAGGCTAGGAGTGTTCTGATGGCACAGATTCCCTTTGCACCCGACGTGTTCACCTGGCCCGCGGAGAAACCACAGCTGATCGGCTCCCGCTGCCGCAGCTGCGCGGCGGTCACATTCCCCGCGCAGGATTCCTGCCCGCGCTGCGGCAAGCTCGAGATGGAGCAGCGCCTGCTGCCGCGCGAGGGCACGCTGTGGACGTGGACCACCCAGGAGTTCCTGCCCAAGGAGCCCTACGCCAGCGGTGAGACGCCGGAGACCTTCAAGCCGTTCGCGGTGGGCCTCGTGCAGCTCGGCGACGACGTGCGTGTCGAGGGCCGCCTGACCATCAGCAAGGCCGACGAGATCAGGTTCGGGATGGGGCTCGAGCTGGTGATCTACCCGTTCCGTACCGACGAGGACGGTACCCAGGTCATGTCGTACGCGTTCGCGCCGTCCGAGGGAGGAAACTGACATGGAGGACGTCGCGATCATCGGGGTGGGCATCCACCCCTTCGGGCGCTTCGGCAACAAGTCCGCGATCCAGATGGGCGCCGAGGCGGTCCGCTCCGCGCTCGCCGACGCCGGCCTCGAGTGGAAGCAGGTCCAGTTCGCCTTCGGCGGGAGCTGTGAGGTGGACAACCCCGACGCGGTCGTGGGCCTGCTCGGCCTCACCGGGATCCCGTTCATGGACGTCTACAACGGCTGCGCGACCGCCGCGACCGCGCTGGAGCTGACCGCCGACGCGATCCGCTACGGCAAGTACGACATCGGCCTCGCGGTGGGCATGGACAAGCACGCCTTCGGCGCCTTCACGGCCGACCCCGTCCACTACAGCGCCCCGCCCTGGTACGGCGACATCGGTCACTTCCTGACGACGAAGTTCTTCGGGATGAAGATCAACCGCTACATGCACGACCACGGGATCTCGCACCGGACGCTGGCCCGGGTGGCGGCGAAGAACTACCGCAACGGCGTGCTGAACCCCAACGCCTTCCGCCGCAAGGCGCTGACCGAGGACGAGATCCTCACCTCGCAGATGCTCAACTTCCCGCTGACGAAGTACATGTTCTGCAGTCCGGACGAGGGCGCCGCGGCGATCATCCTGTGCCGCGCCGACATCGCCCGGCAGTACACGTCCAACCCCATCTACCTGCGGGCGAGCACGCTGCGGACCCGTACCTACGGCGCGCACGAGGTGCACAGCTCCTGGGCCGCGGTGGAGCACGCCGAGGCCCCCACGGTGTTCGCGTCGAAGGCGGCCTACGAGACCGCGGGCATCGGCCCGGAGGACGTCGACGTCATCCAGGTCCAGGACACCGACTCCGGTGCCGAGATCATGCACATGGCGGAGAACGGCTTCTGCGCGGACGGAGACCAGGAGAAGCTGCTCGCCGAGGGCGCCACCGAGATCGGCGGCCGGCTGCCGGTCAACACCGACGGCGGGCTGATCGCCAACGGCGAGCCCGTCGGCGCCTCCGGCCTGCGCCAGATCCACGAGCTGGTCCTCCAGCTGCGCGGGCAGGCCGGTGACCGGCAGGTGCCCGGCAACCCGAGGGTCGGCTACGCCCAGCTCTACGGCGCGCCCGGCACGGCCGGTGTCTCGATCGTGACCACCTGACCACCTGACCACCTGACCACCTGATCGCCTGATCGCCTGATCGCCGGCTGACCGCGTCACCCGACGGCTGCCGCGGCCGGCCGTTCGGCCCCGTGCCCCGTGCCCCGTGACCATGGGGCACGGGGTCGTTCTCGTTCGTGCCCCCGGCCCGGCACCGGGCGGTCGCCGGTTGCGGGGACGCCGCCGGTCAGGTCGGACGTCGCAGGCGCAGGGCGTTCTCGACCCGGAAGCCCACCTGGCCGTTCGGGCGGGACATGGGTGCCTCGTACATCTCCCGCAGCTCCACCGTCCAGCCCCCGGTGGCCGCGCCCAGCTCGGCCAGGACGTCGTCGGGACCGGCGAGGCGGGTGTGGGGTTTTCTCCTCGGCTCCCAGGACGGGGCGCCGGCGTGCCCGACCACCAGCAGCGTCCCGCCGGGCGCCACCCGTCCGGCGGCGGCCCGGAGCACCCGCGCGCGCGGCATGCCGACCGGGGAGTGCAGGAACATGGCGAGGACGAGGTCGAAGGAGCCCTCGGGAACGCCGTCGGCCAGATCCTCGCACCGCCAGGTGACCAGCTCGGCGACCCCGGCGGCAGTCGCGGCGCCGGCGGCCCGGGCCAGCGCGGTGGGGGAGACGTCGACCGCGGTGACCCGCCAGCCCTGAGCGGCCAGCCAGACGGCGTCACCGCCCTCGCCACACCCCAGGTCCAGCGCCGTCGCGGGCGGCAGCCCGCCGACCTCCCGGACGAGCAGCTCGTCGGGGGCCCCGCTCCACATCCGGTCGGTCTGCCGGTAGCGGTCCTCCCAGAACCGGCCGCTTCCACCCGGCGAACCCGCCGTGCCTGCTGTGTCCGCCGTTCCTGCCGGGCCGTCAGCCGTCGTCCGTGCCACGCCCCATGGTCACGGGTGGGACGCGCGGAGCGGACCTGTCGCGAGTCCCGTCCCGCCGGTCCCTTCGGCCTCCCGCCGCCGCGCCTCAGGTGTCACGGATTCCGCCCAGGCTCGGGCCGCCGTCGACGGCGAGGGTCTGCCCGGTGATGTAGGACGCGGCGTCGCTGGCGAAGAACAGGACCGCGTTCGCGACCTCCGCGGGCGTCCCCGGGCGGCCCAGCGGGGTGGTGCTGAACTCGGACGTGTCGATGCCGGCGACGCGCCACGCCTCGACCGCCCGTTCGGAGGCGACCGGCCCGACGGCGAGACAGTTGGCGCGCACCCCGTGGCATCCCCACTCGGCCGCGGTGACCGTCGTGAACATCTGCAGCGCGGCCTTGGACGAGGCGTAGTGCGCGCCGCCGCGGACCCCGTGCAGGCCGGCGTCCGAGGAGATGTTGACGATCGCGCCCGAGCGCTGCGCCACCAGGTGGCGGCCGGCCTCCCGGGTGCAGAAGTAGGCCGCCCGCACATTGAGGTCGAAGCTGGCGTCCCAGGCTCTGGTCGGCAGCGCGGAGAGCGGGCCCAGGCGGGTGCCGCCGGCGTTGTTGACCAGGATGTCGACCCGGCCCAGCTCCTCGACGGTGCGCCGCACCAGCCGGATCACCTGTTGTTCGTCCTTGACGTCCGTCGGCACGGGCAGGCAGCGGTGGTCGGTGGCGGCCCGGACGTCCGCCGCGGTCCGCTCCAGGTCGTCGACGGTGCGCGCGGCGATGGCCACGTCGGCGCCGTGGGCGGCGAGCAGCCGCGCGGTCGCCGCCCCGATGCCCGTTCCACCACCGGTGACGATGGCCACCCGGCCGGTCAGGTCCAGCAGGTCGGTCATCGGCGTAGTCATGTGGTCCCACCTGGGGTGTGTGGTCTCGGTGCCGGGGGCCTGGGCGGCCCGTCGTGGGGCGGCTCGTCGGGCGGCTCCGCGGGGTCGCGCAGCTGGAGCGCGTTCACGAACAGCCTGGTGATCTGCTCGATGCCGACGTCGAAGTCGCACCCGGGCTGGCCCTGCACCAGCCACTGCTCGGCGAAGCGCCACATCATCGCGCCGAGCGCGGCGGCGGCGACGGCCGGGTCGAGCGCGGGGTCGGCGAGCCGGTGGCGCTGCAGCTGTTCGATGGAGTGGGCGACGTCGTCCGAGTGCCGGCCGAACAGCTGGGTCCACAGGGTGTAGACCTGCTCGTCGTGCCGGGAGACCTGCTCGATCACGCTCATGATCCGGGCCTGCGCGCGGTACGCCTCGAAGTGGACGCGGATCGCCTCGGTCAGCCGCTCGTGCGGCGACGCGCGGGAGTTCCGGGCGAGGATGATCTTCATCCCGGCGCTCAGGGCGGCGTCGACGACCGCGGCGACCTCCCGGAAGATCTGCTCCTTCGAATCGAAGTAGTGGTAGAAGGAGCCGTGCGACAGGCCGGCGCGTTCGGCGATGTCCGCGACCCGGGTCTCGTGGTAGCCCTTCTCCGCGAAGACCGCCTGCGCGCCGTCGACGAGACGTGCCCTCGTCTCGGCGCCCCGGCGGGAACGCGGCCCACCGGCCCCGGCCCCGGCNCCGGCACCGGCACTGCCGCTGGCACCGTCGCCGGTGGCGGTCATGCCCGCCTCCCGGGTGGGCGCCGCCACGTCAACGCCAGTACCCGACGGTCGTCTCGTAGGCCCGGCGGGCGAACTCGGGGACGGGCAGCTCGCGCAGCTCGGCGTTGAGCACCTCGACGCTGACCAGGCCCGACCAGCCCCGGTCCAGCAGGGTGGTGGCGAACCGGTCGAGCTCGAAGATCCCCTCGCCGGGCATCGCGCGGCGGTGCATCGTCTCCCTGATCCCGTTCGGTGAGACCGGTGGGAGCGCGTCGTCGAACTGGATGTAGGCGATCCGGTCCAGCGGCACCTGTTCGAGCTGTTCCCAGGTGCTCTCCCCGTTGAAGAAGTGCCACGTGTCGATCAGCACCCCCGCCCGCTCCGGGCCGGCGGCCTCGACGACGTCCACCGCGGCGGCGATCGACTTCGCGCCGCCCAGCGGGCTGAACTCGACGGCCATCCCGGCCCCGGCGTCGGCGAACAACGCCGCGCACCGGGCGATCAGCGCCGTGCTCCGCTCGTCGAGCCCCACCCGGAAGCCGGTCAGGACCCACGGCGCGCGCACCGTGGCGGCGGCCGCGGCGACGCGGCGCGCCTGGTCGAGGGTGGCCTCCTCGTCGTCGGTCACGATCAGGGCCAGGACCTCGTGGCAGCGCAGTCCCGCCGCGGCGAGGGCGGCCGCCCCTGCGGCGTCGGCGCTGCCCACGGCGAGCCCGATTGACTCGAACCCGGCGCCCGCGGCCGCCGCGACGAGGCCGGCTGTGTCGACGTCCCAGCGTGAGTCGGGCGTCAGCGCCAGCTCGACCCTCGGTTTCGATGTCATCGCCCGTCCCGCCCTGGTGCGCTGGCGGCGCGACCGGGGCGGCGCCGCTGGTGTGTCCGCCGGATGACGGTGGTCCCGGGACGGTGGCCCCGAGCCGTCGTTCAAAGTCGACGTCAATGTAAACATGTGACGCGGGCAACTAGCAAGGCCCCCCTCCCGCCCCCGCCCCCGCGCCCGCCGGTGGCGCGGCCCGGGCGATGTCGACCACTATCAGCGGCTAACAGTCGACCGGCACGGGTGAAATTGCTATAAGGGTCGGTCCGGGTATCGGTGGACACCGGTATGCGCGTTGACAGTCGAGTGGGCCGGTCCGTACAGTACAGTTCGTCGCGGGACGGGTAATCCGGAAAATCGTCGGTGCAATAATGCGGGCGAAAATCGGGCGGACAGATCAGGCGGAGATGTGACGCGAATTCAGCAGCGCGGGCTTTATTTCGAGGAGCTGCAGACCGGCGCGATCTACGTGCACAGCCCGGGCCGCACTCTCGGTGAGGCGGACAACACTTTCTTCTCCACCCTCACGATGAACCCGCAGAGCCTGCATCTCGACGCCGCCGCGAGCGCGTCGACGGAATTCGGCGAGCGGCTCGTGAACAGCATGATGACCCTGTCGGTCATGGTCGGGCTGAGTGTCCCGCAACTGACGCAGGGCACGACGGTGGCGAACCTCGGCTTCGGCGCCATCAGCTTCCCGGCGCCCGTCCTCGCCGGTGACACCATTTACGCCGAGACCGAGGTCCTGTCGAAGCGGGATTCCCGCTCCCGGCCGGCGAACGGCATCGCCGTCTTTCTGCACCGGGCCCGCAACCAGCGCGGTGTGCTCGTCGCGCAGGCCGAGCGGACCGCGCTGATGATGCGCCTGCCGGCCGGCGAGGCCGCCGGCGGGCCGGGCACCGGCGGCCCGGACGCCGGCTGACCGTCCGGTGGCCGAGGTTCTGCCGGGAGTTTCGAGGTGGGAGACAGCGTGACCGACTGGGCACTGGGATCGTCGCTTCTGTTCTGCCCGGCGGACCGGCCGGACCGGTACCAGAAGGCGCTGGCGGCCGCGGACACCGTGATCCTCGACCTCGAGGACGCGGTGGCCGCCGCACGGCGCCCCGAGGCCCGCGTGGCGCTGGTCGAGAACCCGGTGGACCCGGCGCGCGTGATCGTCCGGGTGAACCCGCGGTCGACCGCCGACTACGACGAGGACATCCGTGCACTCGCCCGCACCGGGTACCGCACGATCATGCTGGCGAAGACCGAGGACGTCCGCGAGGTCGAGGAGGCGGACCCCTACCAGGTGGTCGCGCTGTGCGAGACGGCGCGTGGGGTCCTCGCCAGCGCCGAGGTGGTCCGCGCGGCGAACCTGGCGGGCGTGATGTGGGGCGCCGAGGACCTGATGGCGTCGCTCGGCGGGAGTTCGAGTCGGCTCGCCGACGGCCGGTACCGCGACATCGCGCGGCACGCGAAGTCCACCGTGCTGCTGCACGCCGCCGCGTCCGGCGTGCCGGCGATCGACACCGTCTTCCTGAACGTCGCCGACGTCGCCGGCCTGACCGCCGAGGCCGACGAGGCCGTCGCGTCCGGCTTCGTGGCCAAGGCCTGCATCCATCCCTCGCAGGCGGCCGTGGTCCGCAAGGCGTTCCAGCCGTCCGCCGAGGATGTCACCTGGGCCCGGCGGGTGGTGGCAGGCAGCGAGGGCAGCGCCGTGTTCCTGCTCGACGGCCGGATGATCGACGCGCCGCTGGTCGCGCAGGCCCGCCAGATCCTGCGCCGCGCCGACGCCTGACCGCCACGCCTGACCGGACGGGTACGCCTGCCCGGACCCGGCCCGGCCCTCGGCACGGTGTCTCCCCGGCCGGGCGCCGGGGGAGCGGGTGTGATGCGTCCCGTCCCCCCGGACCCCCGGCGGTGTCAGCGATTGGCCGTCAGCGGTTCGCGGGGAAGACCAGGTCGACGGCGGTGGGGGTCGACTCGGGCCAGCGCGAGGTGACGACCTTCGGCCGGGTGTAGAAGCGGATCCCCTCCGGGCCGTAGATCGGGGCGTCGCCGAAGATGGACGCCTTCCAGCCGCCGAACGAGTGCCAGGCGACCGGCACCGGGATCGGTACGTTGATCCCGATCATGCCGACGTCGACCTGGCGGGTGAACCGGCGGGCGGCGCCGCCGTCCTGGGTGAACAAGGCCACGCCGTTGCCGTACTGGTTGCTGTTGATCAGTTCGACGGCCTCGTCGTAGCTGTCCACCCGCACGACGCTCAGGACCGGGCCGAAGATCTCGTCGTCGTAGACGCGCATGCCCGGCCGGACGCCGTCGAGCAGCGAGCAGCCGACGAAGTAGCCCTCGTCGCGGCCGGCGGAGCCGTCGACGACGACGCGGGCGCCCTCGTCGGCCGCGCCCACGACGTAGGACCGGACCCGGTCGCGGTGCTCCGCGGTGATCAGCGGGCCCATCTGGGACGCCTCGTCGGAGGCCGGGCCGACGACGACGTCGGGGATGCGCGCCGCGATCGCGTCGACCAGCGGGTCGGCGACCGCGCCGACCGCGACCACGACCGAGATCGCCATGCAGCGCTCGCCGGCGGACCCGTAGCCGGCGGAGATGGCGGCGTTCGCGGCCGACTCGATGTCGGCGTCGGGCAGCACGACCATGTGGTTCTTCGCGCCGCCGAGGGCCTGCACCCGCTTGCCGGCGGCGGTGCCCGTCTCGTAGATGGAGCGGGCGACCGGGGTGCTGCCGACGAAGGAGATGGCGTCGACCCCGGGGTGGGTGAGCAGGGCACGTACCGCCTCGGCGTCGCCCTGCAGGACGTTGAACACGCCGTCGGGGAAGCCGGCCCGGGTGACCAGGTCGGCCAGGATCAGCGAGGCCGACGGGTCCTTCTCCGAGGGCTTGAGGATGAAGGTGTTGCCGGTCGCCACCGCGTTCGCCAGCATCCACAGCGGCACCATGACCGGGAAGTTGAACGGGGTGATGCCCGCGACCACGCCGACCGGGTGCAGTTCGGTGTGGACGTCGACGCCCCGGGAGACCTCCGAGCTGTGTGAGCCCTTGAGCAGGTGCGGGATGCCGCAGGCGAACTCGACGCACTCGATGCCGCGGGCGACCTCGCCGAGGGCGTCGGAGTGCACCTTGCCGTGCTCGGCGGCGACGGCGGCGGCGAGCTCGTCACGGCTGGCGTCGAGCAGTTCACGCAGCCGGAACAGCAGCGTCGAGCGGTTGCTGAGCGAGGACGCGCCCCAGGTCACGGCGGTGTCCCGGGCGACGCGCACCACCTCGTCGACCTCCGCGGCGGAGGCGAGGGTGACCTCCCCGGTCTGTACCGCGCGGGCCGGGTCGAAGACGCGGCCGACGCGGCCGGAGGCCGAGGGGGCGGACTTGCCGTTGATCCAGTGCCCGATCGTCTTCACGCGTTCCTACTCCTGACTCGCATCCTGCACGGATGCCCGATTGCGGCGTGGACATGACGTACCGGGACGGCCGGGGAAGGGTCCCCGGCCACCCCGGACGAGGGGTCGATGACGGTGGTTCAGAGGCGGTACAGCCTGCGGGCGTTCTCTCCCAGGATCTTCGCCCGGGCCTGCGGAGACAACGTGGCCAGTTTCGGCTCGACGGTCCCCAGCGGGTCGGGGTAGAGGCAGGTCGGGTGGGGGAAGTCCGTCTCGAAGAGGATGTTGTCCTCGCCGACCGCGTCGATCAGTGCCGGGAGCTTGTTCCGGTTCTTCTCGAACCAGAACGTGGCGTAGATGTTGCTCCGGAAGTACTCGGACGGCGGCTTGCGCATCCGACGGAGCTCCTCGGGGGCGTTCTCGGACATCTCGTAGTCCAGTGCCTCGAGGATGAACGGGATCCAGCCGACGCCGCTCTCCACCGACACCGTCTTCAGGCCGGGGTGCCGGTCGAAGATCCCGGAGAGGATCAGGTTCGTCACCACCCGGGCGTTCCCGATGAACAGCAGGGTACCGCCGATCGCGAGCTTGGTGTTGTTGTCGTGTGACGCCCACGGGTACTTACCGTAGAACGTCATCGTGGTCACGCTCGCCCCGATGTGGAAGTGGACCGGCAGCTCCAGCTCGGTACACACCTCCCAGAACGGATCCCAGGCCGGGTTCGCGAGGTCGGGGGCGCCCAGATCCTGCGGATCCGAGGTCATGTTGACTCCCCGTGCGCCGAGGGCGTGGACCCGGCGGGCCTCGGTGACGCACAGGTCGACGTCCCAGGCCGGCATGAGCGGCAGAGGTAACAACCGGTTCCCCGAGTCGCTCTGGATCTCGGCCATGGCGTCGTTGTAGATCTCGACCGAGAGCCGGGTCAGCGCGGGGTCGCCGGCCGCGCCCAGGTCCTGGCCGCCGAGGCCGATCGTGCTCGGGAAGATGATCTGGGCGTCGATGCCGCACTCGTCGAGCACGCCGAGGCGGACCACCGGGTCGTACGCGCCGACGTGGACCTGGTCGATCGTCCAGTGGTGTAACGCGGTGTCGGCGCTCTCCTTGCGGCCGTCGCGGCCGATGACACCGGCTGCGCTGAAACGCCCGACGGGCTTACCGTCGAAGACCCACATCGGGGTGCCGTCGACATCCTCCACGCGAGGCACCCGGTCACGGTATGCAGCGGGAGCGCGCTTGGTGAACAGATCCGGGGGCTCTGACCAGTGCGAGTCCGCATCGACGATGAACAGGTCGCTCTCTTTCAAAGATATCGACATGGATGTCGATGTTAATATGTGACTCATGACACGAGCAACAGTTAACGGGTTGTCGGTCGGCTACGAGTTGATCGGCGAGACAGGCCAGCCCTGGGCGATCACGCCGGGTGGGCGTTACAGCAAGGACACGCCGGGTATCCGTGAGCTCGCCCAGGAGATCGCGCGGACCGGCCGGCGGGCCCTGATCTGGGACCGACCTAACACCGGGGAGTCCGACGTCAGCTTCGACGGGACGTCCGAGTCGGAGATGCAGGCGGACACGCTCGCCGCGCTGATCAGGCATCTCGACCTCGGGCCCACGGTCATCGCGGGTGGCTCGGGCGGCTCCAGGGTGTCGCTGCTCACGGCCGCGCGGCATCGGGACATCGCCTCCGGCCTGGCGATCTGGTGGCTCAGTGGCGGCGTCTACGGTCTGATGAGCATCGGCGTCCACTACGGCAGCGGCTCGTTCACCGCCGCCTGGAACGACGGGATGGAGGCGGTCGCCGCTCTCCCGGAATGGAACGAGCCCATCACCCGTAACCCGGGGAACCGCCAGCGCATTCTCGACCAGGACCGCCAGGAGTTCCTGGCCACCATGGAACGCTGGATGTCGGTCTACTGCCCGCGGGAAGGCGAGCTCGTGCCCGGCCTTCCCGATGACGACGCGCGCAAGCTCGATATTCCGGCGCTCGTACTGCGCAGCGGCGTCAGCGATATCCACCACCGGCGGGAGACCTCCGAGCAGATCGCCCAGCTGCTGCCCAGGGCGGAACTCAAGGAGCCGCCGTGGGGGGACACGGAGTGGAACGACCGACACACCCCGGAGGCGGCGAAGGAAGGTCTGTTCTTCAACTGGCCGAAGCTCGCTCCCCTACTGCTGGAATGGGCTGACCGGAATCTGGCCTGACAGAGGTTCGCGGTGAACGGCGGCGCTCCACCGGGAGCGCCGCCGGCTCCCCGCCACGGGCGCTGGGCTCCGGGCGGTTTGACGCGCGTCACGGGTGTGGTGAAGGTGGACATGTCGCCATACCCGTCTCGGGTCGGACCAGAGGAGTAGTTGCCGAATGAGTGATCTGGAGTCGGGAGCCGCCGCGCCCGCCATCGAGCTCCGCGAGGCCATGCGCACCGCGCGCTCGCTGCGCCGCTTCCGGCCCGACCCGGTCTCCGACGAGGTGATCGCCCGCTGCCTGGAGGCGGCGACCTGGGCGCCGTCGGGGTCCAACGCGCAGTCCTGGCGGTTCGTCGTGCTGCGCTCCCCGGAGGTCCGCGCGGTGCTCGGCCCGGCGTTCCGCGAGGGGTGGGACTGGGTCCGCACCATCTACGGCCAGGCCGACGAGCGCCCGGCGCCCGACGACGACTCGCGCGAGGCCCGGCTGACCCGCACCATGCTGCACCTCGTCGACAACTTCGAGAGCGTGCCCGTCTACGTGCTGTTCTGCTACCGGCTGACGGGCTTCGTGCCCGAGTTCATCGAGGGCGGCTCGATCTACCCGGCGATGCAGAATTTCCTGCTCGCCGCGCGTGCCGAGGGCCTGGGCACCGTCCCGAGCACCTGGTTCACCTTCGCCGAGGACAAGCTGCGTTCGGTCATCGGCATCCCCGACGAGTGGCGGATCGCCTCGCTGGTCTCCGTCGGCTGGCCGGTCGGCAAGCACGGGCCGGTCCGCCGCCGTCCGCTACACAAGGTCGCCGCCCTCGACACCTGGGACAACCCCCTGCTCAACGGGTGACGCCCGAGGTGTCCTCGCTGACGGCTCATCTCGCCCGACGTACATGCCACCGCCTGGGGCCTCCGGCAAGCGAGGCCCCAGGCGCAGACCAAGGTCTGATGCGGCGTTGCCGGAGCCGATCCCGGGAGACCCGGGATCGGCTCCGGGTCAGGCGGTGGTGCCCCCAGAGGTCTTCTTCGTCTCCCCGTCCGCGCTGCCGTCCACGTCGTCGCTCACGGTCGTCTCGACGGTGGGCGGATCACCAGCGTCCGTGGCCTGCTCCGTGGTCGCTGTAGCCGTGGGAGGCTCGGCGCTCGCGGGCGCCGCGGTGCCACTCGGCGTCGTCGCGGTCTCGGCCGTGGCCGGGTCGTCGGTGGCCGGGGTCGGCACGGCGGCGGTCCCGGCCGCCACTGACTCGTCGGTGGTCGGCTTCGTCGAGGCCTCGGTCGCGGTCTGCTCACCGGCGGCCGATTCGACCGTCGGCGGGTCGCCCGCCGCCTGGTCGTCCACGGCTGCAGCCTCGTCGCCCGTGCTGGCAGGGGCCGTGGTGGCGGGTGCCGCGGCGGCCTTGGCGAGTACAGGCTCGGCGGTCACCGACGTGGCGGACGCGGGCTCGGCCACCACGGGCTCGGCGACCTTGGACTCGACAGCCGTGGGCTCCGCCGCCGTCGCAGCCGCCGGTTCGCCGGGCGTGAGCTTGGCGGCCGCGGGCTCGGTGACCGGGGGCTCTTCGGCGACCGGGGGCTTGGTGGCCTCGGGTGTGGTGGCTGTGAGTTCGCTCGCCGGGGGCTCGGTGGCGTCGGGCGTGGTCTCGGTCAGGGTGACGGTGACCGGTGTGACCACCTCCGTGGCCGCTGCCGCGGCCGCCGATTCGGCCAGCGGTGAGGTCAGCGGGAAGTGGCAGGCGACGTACTGGCCCGGGCGGACCTCGCGGATCTCCGGCTCCTCGGCGGCGCAGCGCTCCTCGGCCAGCGGGCACCGGGTCCGGAACCGGCATCCCGTCGGCGGGGACAGCGGGGAGGGCAGGTCGCCCTCCAGCGCGGGGCCGGTGAAGCCGCGCTCCGGGTCGGTCAGCGGGACGGAGTCCAGCAGCGCCCGGGTGTAGGGGTGGGCGGGCTGGTCGTACACCAGGTCGGAGTCACCGAACTCGCACACCTTGCCGAGGTACATCACCAGGACGTCGTCGCTGACCGCCCGCACGACGCCGAGGTCGTGCGCGATGAACACGACGGTCAGGTCGAACTCGGCCTTCAGCTCCTCGATCAGGTTGAGGATCTGCGCCTGCACGGAGACGTCCAGGGCGGAGACCGGCTCGTCGCAGATCAGCAGGCGGGGGTGCAACGCGAGCGCCCGGCCGATCGCCACCCGCTGGGCCTGACCGCCGGAGAGCTGGCGGGGCAGCATGTCGGCGAAGCGGTCGCCGTCCAGCCCGACCTGGGCGAGGACGGACGCCGACGTGGTGGCGCGTTCGGCGGCCGGGGCGCGGGCGACCGCCAGGCCCTCGACGACGATGTCCTTGACGCTGCGGCGGGGGTTCAGCGACGCCACCGGGTCCTGGAAGATCATTTGGATGGAGCGGCGGAGCTCGCGCATCCGGCGTTCGCCGACGCCCTCGATGCGTTCGCCGGCGAAGGTGATCTCGCCGGAGGTCAGCCTGTCCAGCCGCAGCACGGCGCGCCCGGTCGTGGACTTGCCACAGCCGGACTCGCCGACGATCCCGAGCGTCTCGCCGGGCAGGACGTCGAAACTGACCTTCGAGACGGCCTGGACGACGCCGCCCTTGGTCGGGTACTCGACCACCAGCTCACGCACGCTGAGCAGGGCGTCCTCGCCGCGCAGATGCGCGGTTCCGCTACCGGCCAACGAGCTCACCTCCGGGGACGGGCGTGGTGGCGTCCTGCACCGGGCTGATGCAGGCGACGTCGTGATCCGGGCCGATGGAGGCCATCTGCGGCCCGGGGTCGGCGCAGGTGGGGTCGACGTGCCCGCAGCGCGCCGCGAACCGGCATCCCGGGGGCGGGTCGATGGGGTTGGGCAGCGAGCCGGCGATGAGCCGCATCGGCGCGTGCCGTTCGTGGTCGATGGTCGGGGTCGCCTCGAGCAGCGCGTGGGTGTAGCGGTGCCGGGGGGCCTCGAAGACCTGTCGGGTCGCCCCGGCCTCGGCCAGGCGGCCGGCGTACATCACCGCGACCCGGTCGGTGCGGCCGGCGACGACCGCCAGGTCGTGGCTGATCAGGATCATGGACATTCCGTGACTGCGCTGGACCCGGCGTAATAGGTCGAGGATCTGGCGCTGGACGGTGACGTCCAGCGCGGTGGTCGGCTCGTCGGCGATCAGCAGGGTCGGCTCGCAGGCGAGGGCGGTAGCGATCATGACCCGCTGCCGCATGCCGCCGGAGAGTTCGTGCGGGTAGTTGCGCAGGCGCTGCTCGGGGTCGGGCACCCCGACCTCCCGGAGAAGGTCGAGGGCCCGGCCGCGAGCTTCGGAGCGGCCGACGCCGAGGTGCTTGCGCATTCCCTCGGTGAGCTGCCGTTCCACCCGGACCACCGGGTTGAGTGATCGCCCCGGGTCCTGGAACACCATGGCGATCTGCTTGCCCCAGATCTCGGAGCGTTGCTTGCGGGGGAGGGTGAGCAGGTCCCGGCCCTGGAACACCACCTGGCCGGAGCACCCGGACCGTGCCGGCATCAGGCCCATGATCGCGCGGGCCATCACCGACTTGCCGGACCCGGACTCCCCGACCACGCCCATGGCCTGGGCGGAGTCGAGGTCGAGGGAGACGTCGTCGACGGCGCGTACGACTCCACGCGGGGTGCCGATGTAGGCGCGCAGATTGCGCACCTGCAGGACAGGATCAGTACTCATGGGCGCAGGGACCTCTCATCCATCCTCCGGACCTACGGCTACTTCTTGATCCAGAGTTCCTCGACCAGCAGCGAGCCGCTGCCGTACTGGACGATCCCGCCGACCTTGGCGGTGCCGATCGCCGCGTTCGTCGACCGCTGGTAGAACAAGACCGGGCTCAGCGCGACCAGCCGCTCCTGCACCGTCTCGTAAGCGGCCTTGCGGTCCGCCGTCGTCGTCGCGGTGCGACCCGCGAGCAGCGCGTCCGAGAGCTCCTTGTCCTTGACGCCGGGCAGGTTCGCCACGGAGTCCTGGCTGAACGCCTGCCACAGCCGCGGCTCCGGGTCCTGGAAGGACGCGGACGAGACGAGCATGTCGAAGTCGAAGGTCGTGCGCAGCGCCGCGACCTGGCCGAGGTCGACGATCTTCACGGAGACCGTGATGTTCTTGAAGGCGCTCAGCTGGGCCTGGATGTTCTCCGCGATCGCCTTGTTCTCCGAGGACGGGAAGCTGGAGAAGGTGAACTTCACCGGCTTGCCGTCGGCGGCGAGCTCGTCGAGGAGCTTCTGGGCGAGCGCCTTGTCCGTCTTGTGTAGTGGCGTGTCGGAGAAGAGGGGCGAGCTCTTGTCGAACAGCGTGTCGGGCAGGGAAGCGGTGCCGTTGTAGGCGGCGAGGTTGAGCGCGTCGAGGTCGATCGCCGCCGACACCGCCTGGCGGGCACGGATGTCGTCGAACGGCGCCCGGCGCGAGTTGAACGCCATGAAGTTGCCGCCGTTGAGGGTGGTCACGACCGCGTTGAGCTCGGACGTCTCAGCCTTGTCGATGTTGACCGTGTTCGTGTCGATCGCGACGTCGGCGCCACCGCTGATCACCGTGTTGAGGCGCTGGGTGGCGTCGGTCGCCGAGCGCATGGTGAGGCGGTCCAGGTAGGGCTTGGGCGCGTCCCAGTACTTGGGGTTCTTGACGAACTTGATGTCCGCCTGGCGGGTCCAGCTCGCCAGGGTGAACGGCCCGGCGCCGATCGGGTTCTTGTCGAAGGAGTCCCGGCCGGCCTTCAGGGCGTCGGGTGAGGCGATCCAGTTCAGTGACGAGTTCAGGACGGCCTGGGCGTACGCCGGCACGGGGTTGACCATCGTGGCCTTCAGCGTGACGTCGTCGATCACCTCGGTCGACTCGATCATCCGCGCGTCCACGACGTAGGAGGAGCCCAGGGTCGGGTCCTTGATGCGGTCCCAGTTGAACTTGACGGCCTCCGCGTTGAGCGGCTTGCCGTCGGAGAACACCAGGCCGGGCTTCAGCTTGAGGGTGAAGGTCTTTCCGGCGTCGGTCGTGTCGAACGACTCGGCCATCGTGTACTTGACCTTGCCGGCCTCGTCGGTGATCATCAGCGTGCCGTACAGCGCGTTGCCGACCGGCGCGGTGATCGCGGCCTGGTTGCTGAGGGTCGCGGGATCCAGGCTGCGCGGGTCGCCCAGCAGCAGGATCCGGCCCTCGCCGCCGGCGACCGGCTGGCCCGCCGCGCCGTTCGTCGAGGTCGCGGTGTCATCGCCGCCTCCACCACAGGCCCCCAGGGCGAGTGCCGCGCCGCACACGACAGCGGTGGCGACTAACCGGGACTTACGGAACATCGTTGACCTTTCGTCAGCATGAAAAAATGGAGAGTGTGGAACGGTTGGTCGCGTGAACGGCGGGTGGGGGCGATGCCGTTCGGTCACGGCCCGAGCGGTGCGCGCTGGGAAGGCCAGTCGAGTCGCGCACGCCCGATGGGACGCGCTCGGTGCGCGCCCGTCACGGTGCGCGTCGTCAGTCGCGCATCGTGCGGTCGAAGCGGCTGCGCAGGTGGTCGCCCGCCTGGTTCAACGCGAAGACGGTGAAGAAGATGACGATCGCCGGCACCAGCACCATGTGCGGGGAGTCGGCGATGGCCTCCTTGCCGTCGGAGATCATGCCGCCCCAGCTCGGCTGGGGCGGCGGGATGCCCATCCCGAGGAAGCTCAGCGACCCCTCGGCCACGATCAGCGCGGCCATCACGACCGGCAGGAACGCGCCCAGCGGCGGCAGCAGGTTCGGGAGGATCTCCTTCACCAGGATCCGCGCGTGCCCCGCGCCCATGTTGCGGGCGGCGGTGACGAACTCGCGGGACGACCAGGCGAGGGTGTTGGCCAGCGCGAGCCGGACGAAGGTCGGGACGATCAGCAGCGTCAGGCCCACCAGCAGCGTGCGCACGCTCGGCGTGAGGATGGACGACAGCGCCAGGAGGAGGATCAGCGGCGGGAACGCCAGCATCGCGTCGGTGATCAGCCGGATGATCCAGTCGACGGCCCCGCCGAGGTAGCCGGCGAGCATGCCGAGCAGGGTTCCGAGGACGGCCCCGATGAGGCCCGCCACGGTTCCGACCAGGAGGGACACCCGCGCGCCGTACACGCAGCGCGACAGGATCGACCGGCCCTGCTGGTCGGTGCCCAGCCACAGGTCGAACGAGCTGAAGTCCGGTCCCAGACGGGGCTTCCCGATGGGGATCGAGTACGACGCCAGCGGCAGCACGTCCGCCAGGGCGGCGAGCGCGATCACCGCGATCAGCCAGGCGTAGGCCAGGTACACCAGGATCGAGCGGGGCTTGCGCACCACCGGGACGATCGGTGCGTCCAGCGCCGGGGCCGGCGGTAAGTGGACCTCGCGGTCCACCACGTCGGGGGTGGTCATGCGTTGGCCGCCTTCCTGACGCGCGGGTCGAGCCAGCCGTAGCTGAGGTCCACGAGCATGTTGATGACCACATAGACCACGGCGATGAACACGACGATGCCCTGCACGGTGATGATGTCGCGGGCGGTGATCGAGTAGACGACGAGCTGGCCCAGGCCCGGCAGTGAGAACAGGGACTCCACGATCACCGTTCCGCCGATCAGCCGGCCCAGGTTGATGCCCACCAGGGTGATCAGGGAGAAGGAGGACGGCCGCAGGGCGTGCCGGGACATCACGTAGGACGGGCTCATGCCCTTGGCGCGGGCCGCTCCGATGAAGTCCTCACGCAGCGTGCTGACCAGGTCGGTGCGCAGCAGCCGGTGGAAGGACGCGATCTCGGTCAGGGAGATCGCGAGGACGGGCAGGATGGCGCCGCGGAGGTTGTCCCCGAGGCCCTCGCTGATGCGTGACCAGCCCGTCACCGGGAACCACCCGGCCTGCAACGCGAAGAAGTAGATCATGACGGGGCCCGCGATGAAGGCGGGCACCGAGAGGAACACCGAGGACAGCGCCGTGATGGCCCGGTCGATCGGGGTGCCCGGCCAGCTCGCGGACGCCACGGCCAGCAGCACGGCGACGAGCAGCGCGAAGACCAGCGCCAGCACGGAGAGCTCCAGGGTGACCGGCAGTCGCTCGACGATCGCGTCCAGGACCGGCTGGTTGGTCACCGGGGAGGTGCCCAGGTCGCCGGTGACGGCGTTGCCGAGCCAGTGCGTGTACTGCGACCACAGGGGCCGGTCGAGTCCCAGCTTCGCGTTCAGCGCGGCTATGGCGTCCGGTGTCGCGTTCTCCCCCAGGATGACGGAGGCGGCCGACCCCGGAGCCAGGCTCAGTAGCGCCACGGCCCCCATGGTCACGAGTAAGACGACGAGCAGGCTACGGCCTACACGTCTCGCAACAGTGAGCAGCATGCAGCTCGCTTCCTTGATCCTTCGAAGGTCGGGCGGGCGACGACTGAACCGGTCTGCGTTACGTCACCGACGGCGAATACGCCGATATCTCTCGGACAGAGTTATAGCTGGTGATCACGCCGTTGCCAACATTTCGGGTGTCCCCGTGTCACCTCCGTCCGCACCGTCACCGACCAGCCCATCGTGGGCCAGAGTAGGGCGCGATGGTGCCCCTAGGCGATGTTGATCTTGTGGCTCCGGGTGTGGTCGCGACATATCGGACACGTTGTTCCGGTGGGGGGAACCCATATATCGTCGTTCTGAAAACGCCGTTCTGCGTATGTTTTTGGTCCCCGGGAAAATTCTTTTTCGGGTATTCTTTCGCGCGGTGTCGGGTGGCGGTGGCGACGGGTCGCGCATGACGCTGCGAGGAAGCTCTCGCCGTTCGGGCGGTGCGGGGGTAACAGTGACCCAGGCCACTGATCCCTGTTGGGGAAACGGGATCGCGGAACTCTCCGCTTGCGCGTCGAAACGAAGGTTCAGTGATTTCCATCACGGCTGGATGCGGTCGGGTTGGGGTGCGGTGGCGGTGCGGGTCGTTCGTGTCGCGCGGACGCCCGCCGCCGCGGCACCGCGGCGGCGCGGTCCGGGACGGCCCGTCATGACCGGGAGCGCATGGTCGGGATGCCCCGTGGTGCCGGATCGGCACGGTCGGCGGTGCCGGGGCGCCGCGGCGGTCGCTCCGGCGGTGGGCCGAGTCGGGGCGGCTGGGCCCGCGGAACCTGGCGGTGCAGCGGTTTTAGGTGCGTGGGCGGCCGGGCCGGGTCGTCCCGGTGTGGTCCCCGTCGAGCGGCGCCGGCGGTGGCGATCCCTGGCGCCGGCTGGCCGCCGGGCTCGGTCGGCGGCCCGGCCACGGTGGTCCGGGGTCGCCCGGCGCGGCGTGGTCGATGCCTGCGTACCCGCCGGTAACGGGACTCTGCCAAACCGGGAACGGGGGTGAACCGGACGGATATGTGCCCCGGTTCGGCCTAGTCGGACCCCTCTGAACGATCATCGGGAAATGCGGGACCGGTATTGATCACGACGCCGGTCAAATCGCGGTGGCGCTTCTCGGGAACCCCGCGGGAAGGCCGGATCCGGCCCGGTCGGGAAGCGGCTGGTGGCCCCACGACCGCTGGTAGCTAATCGGTTGAATGATTCTGCCCCGGGTCGCCGGGTGGCACCGTGGCGAGGCGTCGATCGGCGGCAGGTGAATGCCGCCGAGTGCGCTCCCACCCGGACGCGCAATACGGGTCGATGGTCGACTTTCGGTCGTCTTCGGTCCGGGACCACCGGCGGTGGGCCGGCCCGCCGCCTGGCTCCCAGCCGGCCGGGGAGCCGCACCCCGGGTGTCCGCCCCGCGTCCGCCGGCGGCGTCGGCGGACGGCGTCCGGTGTCGGCGCCGGACGCCCGTGGCGACCGCCGCCTGTCCGACGGGCATCCCGCGGAGCATAGCGTCATTCGTGCCAGTGGTCTTGGCTGAAATTGGCCATCCAAAAAAGTAATCGCTCACTTTTCGAGGCGTGATGGCTTCCGGACCGGGGCACGCCACGTGGCTCGGGGTCCCGCCGAGAGCTGGCAGACTGGCCACCCGGGGCAGCCGAGCCCCCAGGCCGAGGCAGGTGTCGCGATGCGCAACGACCGCACGCCCGAGGACGGGCGGGCGGTGCCGTCCGAGGACGGGCAGCCGGAGCCGGGCCGCCGTTCCTACGACAGCCCGGTGCGCCGCCAGCAGGCCGAGCGGACCAGGGAGCGCATCGTCGCGGCCGGAGCCGAGATGGTCCACGGCTTCCCGAGCTGGGACTGGCACGAGCTGACCGTGCGTGCCGTCGCCCGGCGGGCCCAGGTCAACGAGAGCACGATCTACCGCTCCTTCGGCAGTGAGCGGGGGCTGCGTGACGCGGTGATGCGCCGCCTCGAGGCGGAGGCCGGGGTGGACGTCGACACCCTGCGCCTGGACGCCTTCGGTGACGTCATCGGCCGGGTCTACTCCTACCTGTCGGCGTTCCCCACCGGCGGTGGGCCGACCGGCGACCCGACGTTCGCGGACGTCGACCGGCGCCGCCGCGACGCGCTCGTCGCCGCCGTGACCGCCGCCGCGGACGGCTGGTCGCCGGCCGAGTGCGAGCTGGTCGCCGCCGCCCTCGACGTCTTCTGGAGCGTGCCGTCCTTCGAACGCCTGATCGGAGTCTGGGAGCTGGACGCCGATCAGGCGACCCGCGTCGCCGGCTGGGTGATCGAACTGATCCGGGGCGCCGTCCGGGACGGGCGCGGACCGCTGTGACCCGCGCCCGCCCGTGCGCCCTCCGCCTGCGCGCCGTCCGTCGCCGGTCGGGTCAGCCCTTCACACAGAGGACGGCGTGCAGCTCGGCGGCGACGTCCACGAGATCGCTCTGGTGGGCGATGACGGCGTCGATGTCCTTGTAGGCGGCGGGGATCTCGTCGAGGACGCCGGGGTCCTTGCGGCACTCGACGCCGGTGGTCTGGGCGATGAGGTCGTCGGTGGTGAACTCCCGGCGGGCGCGGCTGCGGCTCATCCGCCGCCCGGCGCCGTGCGCGGCGGAGTGGAAGGACTCGGGACTCCCCAGACCGCGGACGATGTAGGACCGGGTGCCCATCGAACCGGGGATGATCCCGTACTCGCCGGCCCGGGCCGAGATCGCGCCCTTGCGGGTGACCAGGACGTCCGCTCCGTAGTGGTGCTCCTCGGCGACGTAGTTGTGGTGGCAGTTGACCGCGGCGAAGGCGGTGTCGGCGGCGTGCGGCCCGTGCTCGGGCGGGGTCGGCACCCGCAGCGTGGGCAGGTGCTTGCGCAGCGCGTCCACGTAGAGGGCGAGCATGGTCTCGCGGTTGCGGCGCGCGTAGCTCTGCGCCCAGGTGAGGTCGCGCCGGTAGGCGGCCATCTCGGGGGTGCCGGCGAGGAAGACCGAGAGGTCCCGGTCGCGCAGGCCGGTGTTGTGCGGGAGCTTCTTCGCGGCCGCGATGTGCGCCTCGGCGAGGGTCTTGCCGATGTTGCGCGAACCCGAGTGCAGCATGAGCCAGACGGCGTCCTCGGTGTCCAGGCAGAGCTCCACGAAGTGGTTGCCCGAGCCGAGGCTGCCCATCTGCGCCATCACCCGGTCGACGCCGCCGCTGCGCCCGGTGACCTTGGGGTGCAGGTCGTCGAAGCTTCCCCACAGGTCGGCGTAGCCGCGGACCCGCCGCGAGATCTCGGTGTGCCCGCGGTGGCCGACGGGGATGGCCGCCTCGACCGCCGCCCGCGCCGGCCCGAGGTCGTCGGGCAGGTCGGCGGCGGTCAGATTGGTCCGCAGCGCGGCCATCCCGCACCCGATGTCGACGCCGACGGCGGCCGGGGAGACGGCGTCGCGCAGCGCGATCACCGAGCCGACCGTCGCGCCCTTGCCGAGGTGGACGTCCGGCATGACGGCGACGTGGTGGTGGACGTAGGGGAGTTCCGCGATGGTGCGGAGCTGGTCGAGCGCGGCGCTTTCGACCTCCTGGGGAGGTGTCCACATCCAGATCGGCGCGGTCGCTCCCGCCAGCTCGTGGACGGGGGTCACAGGGCATCACTCCTCGGTCACGGCGCGGGGCTGGTGCCCCGCGTGCCGCCGAGATCAACGATGGCCGGTTTCCGCGCCGCGGGCCATCCAATTTCCGCTGGCCCGTCGGGATCCCGCTGGCCCGTCGGGATCCCGGGATCACTGTCGGAAGCGCATGCCGGGGCCGCGGGTCTCGAACAGGTCCTGCGCGATCACCGCGCCGAGCTGGGTGGCGTCCCACCGTCGGCCGCCCGCGGTGATCACCTTGCGCTCCTTCCAGCCCTGCATCCAGATGGCGCGGTCCTCGATGGAGCGCGGGACCTGGCCGGTGACGTGGCCGGCCTCGTCGGAGGCCAGCCAGGCGACCAGCGGCGAGCTGTTCGCGGGGTCCATCGGCTCGAAGCCGTCCGCCGGCACGTCGTCGGGCTCGAACGCCGAACCCATGCCCGGGATGGACGCCGTGATGCGGGGTCAGCCCGGAGGGGCCGACCGCGTTGAGGGTGACCCCGATGCGCTGCAGTTCCAGGGCCAGGGCCAGGGTCTGGGTGATGCCCACGATGGCGGCCTTCGCCGCGGCGTGGTGGCAGGTCGACCCCGTCCCCTTGACGTGCACCCGGATCACCGCGTCGAAGTCCTGCTCGGTCATCTTCCAGATCACCGCGTCGCGGACGATCCCGGCGTTGTTCACCAGGATGTCATCAAGATCGGCCGTTCCGAGGCGGGGCGGCGGATGGCCGCCGCGCACACCGGGCATCTCACCGGGACCGACGCCGTGCACGACGCGGTCTTCCGCCAGTACGGCCTGATCCGGGTGGACGACCTGGACGAGGCGATCGAGATCGCCGGGATGTTCTGCCACACCGAGAAGGTGCCCGGCGACGGCGGGGTGGCCGTCTACGCGATGTCCGGGGGACGGCGTCGCACGTCGCCTCGTTCACCGCCGCCGTGCGCGGGCTGGGGGAGCTGGGGCGCTACTCGGACTGTCGCACCGGCGGCCGTTCGGCCCCACCATCACCTTCGGCCTGGGCGGGATCCTCACCGAGGTCCTCGCCGACGTCGCGTTCGGGGTGCCGCCGTTCGACGAGCAGGAGGCACGCGCCATCGTCGGGCGCACCCGCGGCGCGCGGCTGCTCGCCGGGGTGCGCGGCCGGCCGCCCGGCGCCGTCGACGCCCTGATGTCGGTGATCATGAACCTGCGGCGGCTCGCCGTGGACGTCGGTGACGCCGTTTGTGAACTCGATGTCAACCCGCTGCTCGTGCTGCCGGCCGGGCAGGGTGGCGTCGCCGTGGACGCGTTGGTCGTCGGCGCCTGACAGACTGCTTGCCGACCCGGGGCGCGACCGGCCCGGACCGGTCGCCGTCAGCCCGACGGACGAACGCCATCGTGAGAGGAGACCAGCATGTCCACTGCCCAGAACCGCGTCGCTGTCGTCACGGGGGCCGCGCGCGGCATCGGTGCCGCCACGGCGCGCCGGCTGGCCGCCGACGGCATGGCCGTGGCGGCGCTCGACCTGGAGGAGAGCGCGTCGAACGGCACCGTCGAGGCGATCGTGGCCGCCGGTGGGACGGCGCTCGCGCTCGGCGTCGACGTGAGCGACCCCGAGCAGGTCACGGCCGCGGTGGAGCGGGTGGCCGCCGAGCTCGGCGGGCCCACCGTCCTGGTGAACAACGCCGGGATCACCCGGGACAACCTGCTGTTCAAGATGACCGAGGTCGACTGGGACCTGGTCATGGGGGTGCACCTGCGGGGCAGCTTCCTGATGACCCGGGCCGTGCAGAAGCACATGGTCGAGGCGGGCTTCGGCCGGATCGTGAACCTCTCGAGCACCTCGGCGCTGGGCAACCGCGGCCAGGCGAACTACTCGGCGGCCAAGGCCGGCCTGCAGGGGTTCACGAAGACGGTGGCGATCGAGCTCGGGAAGTTCGGCATCACCTGCAACGCCGTGGCGCCCGGCCTGATCGCGACCGAGATGACCCGGGCGACGGCCGAGCGGCTCGGGCGGACGTGGGACGAGTACGCCGCCGCCCGCGCGACCCAGATCCCGGTGGCCAGGGTCGGCGAGCCCGAGGACATCGCCCACACCGTCTCGTTCCTGGTGAGCGAGGGCGCGGGATTCGTGTCCGGCCAGGTGATCTACGTCGCCGGCGGGCCGAAGGCGTGATCGGGCCCGGCTGAGGGGCGGTCGGCGTCCGCGCGGGGGCGCCGCCGCACCGCCAGCACCGGCGCCCCGCACGCCCCGCACGCCCCGCACGGACCGGGGGGACCGGGGCCGGCTCGGGGAAGCGGATCTCCTGTGATCCGATGAGATTTCATATATATATATATTATTCCTTACGCCCCGAAAGGCCCACGCGGACTGTGAAAGCCATGTCGATGAGAGGTTCGGCCTGCCCCGTCCGGACGTCGGGTGCACGGGCACGGGCTGTCGGCGGCGCCGTCGTCGTCGTCCTGTAAGGAAGACGGGCGGAACGCGGCCTGCTACGCGATGGTCCGGGTGAACGCCACCGGAACCGCGTACGAGGTCGTTCCGAACACGACGTCGGGCACGCCGGCCGCGGGTGGCTGGTGCGGGCCGACTTCCGCCGGGTGAATCCTCGGCGGGCGGCCGGAAGGCTTGACCATACATGCGTCTAACTATGTATGGTCTGCCCGGCCAGGTGGTGATCGAGACAGGCGTGGAGAAAACGGCGTAGGTTGCAGTCCTCGTGTTGCCCGGTCGCCTCTTCCAGCAGGAGCGACTGAAGGAGCCGCACCATGTGTTCGGCCAACAGGGCACGTTGCGTCACGTCAAGGTGCCCGAGGTCCACGGGCAGTCTATTCAGTACGTCCAGGCTGAGCTCGGGTGCGGCCGGCGTGGTGATGAGGGCGTCGGCGCGCCCGGGCCGCGCTATGAACGAGAGCAGCGGATCCGTGGGCAGCATGCGCACGCAGTGCGGCATCGTCTCCACCAGCGCCTCGCGGGGATCGCTGAAATGGGTGAGATGGGCGGAGAGCCGGGCGACCAGTGCCTCGGCTTGTTCGGCGGCGACCGCGGCGAAGAGTGCGTCGCGCGAGGGGAAATAAAGATAGAGCGTCTGGCGGTTAATCCCCAGCCGGACGGCGACCTTTGTTAGATCGGCGCCGGCGTCGGGTGCCCGCGGGCATTCCGCCGCGGCGGAGCCGTCCTCATATTTACAGTTATTCCAGTAACTGGCGAGAATGTATACCCGGGGTGGTGCTCCTCGCGGCCCGGGGTGGCGCCCCCTCCGGTCGTCGGTGGCCGTCGCCGGCACCGTTGCCCGGCGGCGACGAAGAGAATACTTTATGCACGATCTGATCTCGGTGGCCGAGCGGACGGAAGTCCGTCGCAGGGACGAGGTGACGATGTACGCGCAGGCCGACAAGGTTGACCGAACTGGGCTGCTACGCCCACGCGGGGCACAGCTCCACCCCGCGTGATCTGATCGACGAGGTCCGGGGCGCCGAACGCCTCGCCCTGGGCGCGACGTTCGTGTCCGAGCGGTTCAGCACCAAGGACGCCGCCACGCTCGTCGGGGCGGCCGGCGCGGTCAGCGAGTCGATCGGGATCACCACCGGCGCGACGAACCACAACACCCGTCACCCCATCGTCACCGCGACCTTCGCCAGCACCGCGCACCGCCTGACCGGTGGCAGGTTCGCGCTCGGGCTGGGCCGCGGTTTCGACCGGCTGTTCACCGCGCTCGGCCTCACCCCGGTCACCGGCGCGCAGATCGAGGACTTCGTCGGGCTGATGCGCCGGCTGTGGCGCGGCGAGATGGTGCTCGGGCACGACGGGCCGGCCGGCGCCTATCCCTACCTGCACCAGGACGCCGACTTCGACGAGGACATCCCGGTGATGCTCGCGGCGCTCGGGCCGCGGTCACTGGAGCTGGCCGGCCGGTGCATGGACGGCGTCATCCTGCACACCTTCTTCTCCGACGCCGCTGTCGCGGCCGCGCTCGAGGCCGTCGCGCGCGGCGCGAAGGCCGCCGGCCGGGACCCGGCGGAGGTGCGGGTCTGGTCGGTCCTCGCCACCGTCTCGACGAGATTCCCGAGGACCTCCGGTTACTCAGGACCGTCGGGCGGCTCGGCTCCTACCCGCAGGGGGGCGACATCCTGGTCCGGGTCAACGGCTGGGACCCGGCGGTGCTCGCCCGGTTCCGGGCCGACGAGGTGGTCGGGGCGGTCAAGGGCGGGATCGACGCCAAGGCGACGAGGGCGCAGTTTGAGCACATCGCCACGATCATCCCACCGAAGTGGCTGGCGGCCAGCGCGACCGGCAGTGCCGAGCGGTGCGCCGCCGCCGTCGCGGCCCAGTTCGACCTCGGGGTGACCGGGGTGATCATGCGCGGGGCGACGCCGGCCGAGCTCGTCCCCGTGGTGGCGGCCTACCGGAAGATCAGACCGGCCGGGCTGTCCGTGCTGCCGGCGAACCCGGGCCGGTCGGCGTGAGCGACCCGACCACGGAACACCGCCGCGCGCCCGGGGAGGGCGCCGACATCCCGGCGATCGGCCACCCCGCGCACGTCGTCGACGACCCGGCGGAGATCACCCCGGAGTGGATGGCCGAGGGGCTGCGGGGCGGCGACGTCGGGGCGGTCGAGGTGACCGGCCTGCGCCACGAGCCGATCGGCACCGGCCAGATGGGCTCGAGCTACCGGTTCCACCTGGAGTACGCCGCCGACCGGACCACCGACCGGGCCGGGAGCGCCACCGCCACAGATCCGCCGGCCCCGGCCCCGGCCAGTGTGGTGGTCAAGATGGTCGCGGGCGACCCGGCCGGCCGGGACGTCGCGCGCCGCGGCTACCGCAAGGAGGTCGGCTTCTACTCGCGGCTGGCCGGGATCTCCCGGGCGCGTACTCCGCGCTGCTGGCAGGCCGCGATCACCCCCGACTCCCGCAGCTTCACTCTCGTGCTCGCCGACGCGCACCCCGCGCGGCCGGGCAGCCTGGCCGCCGGCTGCGACGCCCGGCAGGCGGCCGACGCGGCCCGCAACCTCGCCGGGCTGCACGCGCCGTTCTGGAACAGCGAGCTGCTCGACGCCGAGGCGTTCTGGCTGGAACGCCCCGGCGACGCCGAGCTCGCGTTCATGGGCGAACTGCACGTGATCGCGACCACCGAGTTCGTCGAGCGCTTCCGCGACCTCGGGTCGCTCGATCTGGTGGAGGACGCGTGAGCGTGACCGAGAACCCCGCCCCCGTGCCGGCGGCCCCCGCGGACGGCCCGTTCGGCTACCGGGGCCGGCGGGTGGTGATGGCGGGCGCGGCCTCCGGTGTCGGTGCCGCGCTGGTCGAGGTGCTCACCCACCTCGGCGTCGCGCACATCACCGTGATCGACCGCAATCCGCCGTCCGTGGCGGTGCACCGGTTCGTCCAGGCCGACCTGTCGACCGCCGCGGGGGTGAGCGCGGCCGCGGCGGCGGTCGACGGTCCGGTGCACGCGCTGTCGAAGGAGGCACGCAGGTCTACACCATGGTCGCCGCGCGGGCGATGTCCCGGGCCGGGCTGCGCATCAACAGCGTCTGCCCGGGTCCGATCAGCACACCGCTGCTGGCGGACTTCAAGGTGACGATGACCGAGCCGGTGCTGGACTGGGCCGTCGCCCAGGGTAACGGGCGGCCGGCGACGGCCGCCGAGATCGCGGGGATCCTGGCGTTCCTCGGCTTGACCGCCTCGTCTTACCTCAACGGAGTCAACATCACCGCGGACGCCGGTCTGCAGGCCGCCCTGCTGACCGACCAGGCCGACCTGAGCGCCCTGGCCGGGTGACACGGTGCCTGCCCGGTCGGTGCCCGACGGCCCGGTGCCCGACCGGCCAGGGCGCGTCGCGCGGTCAGCGGCGCTGGAACACCGCCGGGCGCTTCTGCGCGAAGGCCAGCGGGCCCTCCTTCGCGTCCTCGGACCCGAACACCGCGTCGGCGTACGGCTTCTCGTGCGCGAAGGCCTCGCTCTCCGACAGGCCCGGGGTCTCCCGCAGGGTCCGCAGCACTGCCTCCACGGCCAGCGGGCCGTTCTGGGCGATCACCTCCGCGATCTCGCGTGCCTTCGCAAGCGTCGTGCCCGCGGGGACCACGTGGCCGACGTGCCGACCATGCTCGTCCGGTTCCTCAAGCTGCCCGCGGACGTCCGCGCGAAGTACGACCTGTCCACGCTGCGGTGCGTGGTGCACGCCGCCGGGCCGTGCCCGGTGGACGTCAAACAGCGGATGATCGACTGGCTCGGCCCGATCGTGGGCGAGTACTACTTTGGGACGGAGGGCTGCGGGCTGACCCACATCGGCGCCGCCGACTGGCTGGCGCACCCGGATCGGTGGGCCGGGCCCTGGTCGGCGTCCCGCACATCTGCGACGACGGCCGGGAGCTGGCAACCGGCGAGCCCGGCCTGCTCTACTTCGAGCGGGACGAGGCGCCGTTCGAGTATCACCGTGATCCGGAGAAGACCCGGGAGAGCTGGCACCCCCGGCACCCGAACTGGACGACCTGCGGCGACATGGGCTACCTCGACCCGGACGGCTACCTCTTCCTGACCGACCGGAAGAGCTTCACGATCATCTCGGGGGCGTCAACAGCTACCCCGCGGAGATCGAGGCGGCGCTGATCATGCATCCGCTCGTCGCGGACGTGGCGGTGTTCGGCCTGCCGGACCCGGAGATGGGCGAGTACGTGCGCGCGGTGGTGCAGCCCGCCGACGGGGTGGACGGATCACCCGAGCTCGCCGAGGAGCTGCGCGCGCACCTGCGCGGGCAGCTCGCCGGCTACAAGGTGCCTTGGGTGGTCGTGTTCCGCGCCGAGCTGCCGAGGATGCCCACGGGGAAGCTCCCCAAGGGGGCGCTGCGCTCGGAGTACCTGACGGCGAGTACCTGACGGCGGCGGACTGGCCGCCGCCGCCCGGCCCGTCAGCCGATCCCGATGATCATGGAGGCGCCCATGCCGCCACCGGCGCACATCGACACGCAGCCGAGCGAGCCGCCCCGCCGCCGCAGCTCGTTGACCATGGTGACGACCATCCGGGCGCCGGTGGCGGCGATCGGGTGGTCCAGGCTGGCACCGCTGCCGTTGACGTTGACGACCCCGAGGCCGATCCCGAGCGCGCGGACGGCCGCCACCGGGACCGAGCAGAACGCCTCGTTGATCTCGAACAGGTCGACGTCACCGAGGGTGAGATTGGCCAGGTCCAGTGCCTTGGGGGTCGCGCGGGTCGGCGCCAGCCCGGTCAGGGCCGGGTCGATGCCGGCCGTCGCCCAGGCCCGCACCGTGGCCAGCGGGGTCAGCCCGTGCGCGGTGGCGTAGGCGTCGCTGGTCAGGGCCAGCACGGCCGCGGCGTCGTTGAGGCCGGCCGAGTTGGCGGCGGTCACGGTCGCGTCCGGGTGGTCCGGGTGGTCCGGGCGCAGCAGGGGGAGCGCGGCGAGCCTGTCGAGGGTGGTGCCGCGGCGCGGGTGCTCGTCGGTGGCGAAACGGATCCTCGTCCCGTCCGGGCGGACGACGTCGAGCGGGACGATCTCGTCGACGAACGCGCCGGAGTCGATGGACGCCAGCGCCCGGCCCTGGGTGTAGACCGTCCACTCGTCGACGTCGCGGCGGGTCAGCCCGGCCGCGCGCCGTGTTCTCGCCGACGGTGATCGCCATGTCGAACGCGGGCGCCTGCGGCGTCTCCGGGTGCGGGGCCGACATCCACGTCCGGTAGGTGCCCTCGGCGTCTCGCTTCAGCCGAGGATCTGGTTGCTGAGGCTCTCGGTGCCGCCGGCGACGACCACGTGCTCCATCCCGGCGCGTTCCAGTACGTCGGGGACGACGGTCTCGGCGAGGTCGAAGGCGTTTAGTCCGACGAGGCCGCCCTTGCGGGCGCGTCCGATCGTGGTGCGCGCGGTCGAGACGACGACTGCGTCGATCATGATCGGCTCCTGCCTACTTGGGTCGGAAGCGGGTGCCGGCGTCGATCCGGATGACCTCGGCGTTCAGGTAGCCGTTCGTCAGGACCTCGACCGCGAGGGAGGCGAACTCGGCCGCCGAGCCGAGCCGGCGTGGGAAGAGGACGTCCCGGCGGAGTCGGTCCTTGAACTCCTCGGAGCCGGGGCCCGCTCCGTAGATGGGGGTGTCGATCAACCCGGGGGCGATGGTGTTCACCCGGATCCCGGCGACGGAGAGGTCGCGGGCCAGCGGCAGGGTCAGGGCGACCACCCCGCCCTTGGACGCGGCGTAGGCGGCCTGGCCGATCTGGCCGTCGAACGCGGCCAGCGACGCGGTGTTGACGATGCTGCCCCGCTCGCCGTCCGCCAACGGGTCGTTCCCGGCCATCGCGGTGGCGACGATCCGGACACAGTCGAACGTGCCGACGGTGTTGACCGCGAGCACGCGGCGGAACGCGTCGAGGCCGTGGGCCGAGTCGTAGGTTCCGTCGCGGCCGATGGTGCGGGCGGCCCAGCCGATCCCCGCGCAGTTGACCAGCGCGCGGATCGGCCCGGACTCCTTCGCGGCCTCGGTCGCGGCGACGATGTCGGCGGTCGAGGTGACGTCGACGTGTGCGAACGTGCCGCCGATCTCGCCGGCGACCGTCTTGCCCCGCGTGTCGTCACGGTCCGCGACGACCACCCGCGCCCCGCGCGCGGCGAGCAGGCGGGCCGTCGCGGCCCCCAGCCCGGAGGCCCCTCCGGTGACGATCGCCGACGGGCCGTTCAGATCCACTGGAGGCCTCCTTCCGGGCGGGAGGACCCGGGGTGCGGTCACCGTCGCGCGCACCGCACCCGCGGGTGTGAACGTGACCAGGCGCGCGCGACCCGCGGTGCGGCGGGCGGCCGATCCTGGTCCACGCCACCGGCGACCCGCGATTTTATGCAACAGATTGATGCATATCTGTCGGCTGGCTGCTCGACCGCGGCGCCGTAGCGGTGCGCTACTTCGCGTCCGCGAGTGTCGCTCCCTCGACCGGCAGCGGCTTGCGGGGGGCGCACAGCAGGGGGCCGCCGCACCGGTCGGCGCCGTCCTTCACGGCGATCATGTTGGCCGCCACGTAGGAGATGTTGTTGGTGGAGTGCCAGTCGGACGGGAAGTAGGTGACCAGCCGCGAGCTCTGGAACCTGGCCCGGATCTGCGGCACGAAGGACCGGTACCGCTCGTCGGTGTAGTACCAGAACGAGTTCTCGTTGTAGTAGGAGATGTGTGTCGGGTCCTGGTAGGCGCCCCGGCCGTCCGAGCTGGGAGTCAGGGTCAGCAGCATGCCGCCCGGCGCCAGCAGCCGGTACAGCTCGTTGATCAGGGGAATCTTCGCCGGTACGTGCTCCAGGAAGTCCACCGCCCTGATGAGCCCGACCGAGTTGTCCGGGAGGTCAAGCGGTTCGGGCAGCGTCGCGACGATGTCGACACCGTCGCCCGGGTACTGGTCCACCCCCAGGTAGCCGGGCGGCTTGCGGTGCGCCGCGCCGAGGTCGAGCGCCAGCAGACCACGCCGGGACGCCCAGGCCAGCGCGTTGGCCTCGATGTACCTGTCGTACAGCGCGATGGTCTCCCGCTGGATGTGGGCGTTGATCTCGGCGTCGCGCTGGGTGTTGCCACTGTGTATCCGCTGCAGGTAGAGGCAACGGGGTATCCGGTGGAACTCGCCGGCCTGGAAGAAGCGGCACATGAGGTCCTGGTCGTCCAGCACCGTGCGACTCGCGTCATAGCCGCCGATCCGCTCGTAGGTCTCCCGGCGGAACGCGCGAACGTGGTTGGGGGCGTACCAGATGTAGGAGACATTGTGCGGAGTCGGCATCATCGAGACGGCCTGCAGGACCCGCCGGCCGTCGACGTCGGTCTCCTCGAACCGCCAACCGTGCCGCGCGTCGAACCGGCTGTCGTCACGGCCCCCGTTCTCCGTGATCTGCGCGGTGTTGCTGTAGGCGAAGACGACCTCGGGATTCTCGTCGAAGGCCTTCGCCAGTTCCGCCAGGCAGTCCCGCGCCAGCAGGTCGTCATGGTCCAGCTCGACGAGGATCTCGCCAAGAGCGAGTTCACACGCCCGGCGCTTGGCCGCGCCCACCCCCTTGATGTCGTCCGCTATCTCCACTCTGACCCGGTCGTCCGGAATCTCTGGGCGCCATCGGGCGCCGCTGTTCAGCAGCACAATCCACTCCCAGTCGGAGCGGGTCTGCGCTTGCAGGGTTTCCAGGCACTCGTCGAGGAAACGGGCACGGTGACTGGGGGTGAAAACGGAGAACTTGGGTGTCGGTGACGTCATCTTTCGATACCTGTCCGAAGGGCTGTCGGTGGTCGGTGAGACGGGTGGGCGCACCCGGTGTCGCGGCCTGTTCCGGGACGGCCGTGGCCTCCACCGGTTTTCTGACCGGTATGGGTTTCGGGCTCCCGTTTCTCATTGCTGCGGCTTTCCGCCGGGCTCCGGTTCGCCCCTGACGTTGCCGGTTGCCGGGTCATGGACAAGGAAGCCACGCGGGACGGTACCCCCACCCGGCCGAAGGTGGGGGTACCGCCACGCAGCATCACCGCTGTCCCGACAAACCCGGGACAGAGGTCCCTACCCGTTGTGGCTTACGGCGCGCAGATCGCGTAGGCGGTGACCGGGTCGCCCGCAGTGGTGGCTGCCTGCCAGCCGCTCGCCGGCGATCCACCGAAGGGCACCGAGCTGAGGATGGGCGTGGCCGCCGACCCTCCACCACCGATGGCGAAGGTGCCCACCCCGCACGAGGCGGTCGCCAACGTGGTGCCGATGGCGGTGACGACGGCGGACTGAGCCCCGGCGCCCGGACCCTGGGCGCCCTGGGCGCCCTGGAAGCCCTGCGTACCGGGTGTGCCCGGGGTGCCGGGGTCGCCCTGTGCGCCCTGTGCGCCCGGGGTGCCGGGGATGCCGGGGATGCC
>NZ_KB891148.1:0-69864 GCF_000373365.1 Parafrankia discariae | reverse complement strand
CGCCCGGGGTGCCGGGGATGCCGGGGATGCCCGGGGTTCCGATGTCGCCCTGGGGTCCCTGGGTGCCGGGGATGCCGGGGTCGCCCTGTGCGCCCGGGGTGCCGGGGGTGCCGGGGATGCCCGGGATGCCCGGGGTTCCGATGTCGCCCTGGGGTCCCTGGGTGCCCGGGGTGCCGGGGATGCCCGGGTCGCCCTGCTCACCCTGGATGCCCTGTGCGCCGATGTCGCCCTGGGGGCCAGGGCCGCCCGGGTCGCCCTGGGAGCCCTGGGTGCCGGGCGTGCCCGGGATGCCCTGCGAACCGGGGTCGCCCTGGGGGCCAGGGCCGCCCGGGTCGCCCTGGGAGCCCTGGGTGCCGGGCGTGCCCGGGATGCCCTGCGAACCGGGGTCGCCCTGGGGGCCAGGGCCGCCCGGGTCGCCCTGGGAGCCCTGGGTGCCGGGCGTGCCCGGGGTGCCCTGCGAACCCGGCGAACCCGGCGAACCCTGCGGACCGAGGCCGCCCAGGTCGCCCTGGGTGCCCTGCGGGCCGATGTCGCCCTGAGAGCCCTGCGGGCCGAGGTCGCCCGGGATGCCCTGGGGGCCTACCGAGCCGGGGTCGCCCTGGGAGCCCTGGCTGCCGGGTGTGCCGGGGATGCCCTGGGTTCCGGGTCCGCCCTGGGGGCCTACCGAGCCGGGGTCGCCCTGGGAGCCCTGGCTGCCGGGTGTGCCGGGGATGCCCTGGGTTCCGGGTCCGCCCTGGGGGCCTACCGAGCCGGGGTCGCCCTGGGAGCCCTGGCTGCCGGGTGTGCCGGGGATGCCCTGGGTTCCGGGTCCGCCCTGGGGGCCTACCGAGCCGGGGTTGCCCTGGGAGCCCTGGCTGCCGGGTGTGCCGGGTCCGCCCTGGAAGCCCTGGAAGCCGCGCACTCCCTGCGAACCCTGCGTTCCGGTGTTGCCCTGTCCGCCCTGGAAGCCCTGGAAGCCGCGTGGGCCCTGGGTTCCCTGCGGGCCCTGGTTACCCTGCGTTCCGGTGTTGCCCAGTCCGCCCTGGAAGCCCTGGAAGCCGCGTGAGCCCTGGGTCCCCTGTGGCCCCTGGTTACCCTGCGTTCCGGTGTTGCCCAGTCCGCCCTGGAAGCCCTGGAAGCCGCGCGGGCCCTGGGTCCCCTGCGGGCCCTGGGGGCCCTGGGGGCCCTCGTCGAAGAAGTCGAAGTCCAGTGGGATCTCGGAGTGCAGGCTCACCGCCCCGTTCGGTCCCGGTACCCCGGGGCTTTCGTGTACGACCGGGTTAGCGCTGGCGGCGATCGCCTGGCCGACCCCCATCGGGCCGAGCAGACCGCTTGTCGCTGACGCCAGGAAGACGGCTCTGACAACAGCTCTGTTCAAAGAGCTTCGATTCATGGTGACTGACTCCACTTGCTTGAATAAACAGATGTCCTGATCGGCGGAAGAACCGCTCGCTGTCTGGCTGGGTCGTGATGACGCCACGGCACGCAACCACCGCCCGACCACCCGGTGTCGTTGAGGACAGGATCAACCTGCCTGGAGGCAACGGCGTGAACAGGGTGCTCCAGAATGGTGACCCGTCGCTGATGGGATCGCACCGAGTGAGGACCGGACTCGGTGCGGTCGGTCGGACCGCGGGTACTCGAGAAGTGGTGGAACTCGGTGGCGGGGTCCAGGTTCTGTGCTGGACGGCGGAGAGTCGGCCGGATTCGGATCAGGTGAATCCGCCGCTTCTTGAACTGCGGGTGGATCTGAGAGTGTGGATCTGACGGGCGCGGGCCTGGAACGGGGAGACAGCGGGACTGGTCGCTTTACGTAGCCCGCGTGGAACGGGCCCGTCGAAGAGCCCTGCGCGCGGGTCATTCCCCTCCTTTCCGGCGTATCGGTCGCCGCTCACGTTCTGGGTGACCTCCGTCAGCACCCGCCGATCAGTAGCTATCCGCCCGGTCAGGTCCTCGGTGCGCAACGGACGTTCCCGGCGAATTTTTTCCCGGCGAGTGCTGCCCTAACCGATATCAGAGCGAAAGATCAACACCTATGCGGCGCGCCGGCCGATAATCGGTGGCGGGATCCACTTGCGCGGAGGGGGAGGCGCGCTCGCCCAACTACTCGCCGGTGTGCCGGTGCGTGTCGTCGGACGGCCGCCATGTGATTTTTCCCGGGCCCTGCGAAGAAATGGCCGAGGTGGAGACGTGATGGTCGTTCGTCCGACTGTGACCGCTGCCGAAGGGTCCGGCGAGGCAGGCCGGCCCGCCGATGAAGGCGCGGCGACCGGGCGTGTCGACGGGGAGGGCTCGTCGCGTCATGTGAACCCGTCCGGGAATCGCGATGGCACGGACTAGCCCGGCGGCTGGTCGCCCGCCCCGGCGGTTGCCGGTAGGGCTGTTTTCCCGGCCGCGGGTCCGACTCCGGCGGCTTTCTTGATCATGGCCGCCAGTCGGCGCATGAACTCCTTGTCGACCGGCTCGTTGATGGCGCAGACACGGGTGACGAGGGTCGAGAGCATGCACTCGGCGAGCATGGAGACGTCCGCGGCGGGGTCTATCTCGCCCCGCTCGACCGCGCGCCGGAACGGAGCGAGGACGAAGGCCATGTCGCGCCGGGCGGACTCGTGCAGACCGGCGCGCAGCGGTTCGTCGTTCGCCGTCACCCGGGTCTTGAGCAGGGCCAGCGTGGTGGGGTGGTTGAACACCCTGAGCAGGCCGTCGCAGAGCTTCTCGAGGTCCCGGTCCCAGCTGCCCTCGTCCGGGCGCGGCAGCGCCGCCGACTCCGCGGCGACGAGAACGTCGCGGACGAGGTCCGCCTTGCTGGCCCACTGCCGGTAGAGCGTGGTCTTGTGGACTCCCGCGGCGGTGGCGACGTCCTCGATGCGCAGCGCCTCGTAACCCACGCTGCCGAGTTGGGCGCGGACGGCCGCGAAGACGTCCCGGCGGACCCGTTCGGTCAGGCCGCGGGGCCGGCCCCGGCCTCGCGGTGCCTGCGCGCGTTGGTCGCCGTGCGTGTCGGGTTCCGGCTCCGTCATGTCCACTCCGCTTGACCCGCGCACCCGCGCCGGGTGGGCGGGGTGATCGGCCACCGCCCGGATCGTATCCGGCGGTCCGGGTCCCGCCGGAGCGGGGGCCGATGCCGGAACCGGGCCGTCGAAACCGGGTCGGACTGGGTGCCCCCGCTGTTCCGGCGGCTGAAGAAGTCCTTCGGGCAGAACGGGCACGCCTGGGCGCAGGACCCACGGGACACCTTCCGGGAACACGTCTGGGTCGCGCCGTTCCACGAGAGCGACCTGGCTGAGCTCAAACGCCTGATCGGCGCCGAGCGCATCCTGATGGGCTCCGACTGGCCGTACGTCGAAGGACTGGCCGAGCCGCTGTCGTTCACCGGGGATCTGGAGGAGGCCGGCTTCGACAGCGGCGAGATCGAACGCGTGATGCGGACGAACGTGGCGGCCCTGGTCGGCGTCTGACCGCAGGCCGTCTCCCGCCGACGTCGAAATCGAGAAGGGGCTGGTCGGCTGCCGCGGCGACGCGGCCCGGCTCGCCCTGCCGACCTGGTGCTGGTCACCCGGCACGGCTGTGAGCCGTGGACCGACCTGGCGGTGAAGCTGCTGCTCAAGTGGCCCAACCTGTACTACTCGACGGCGGCGTTCGCGCCCCGGTACTACCCCCGCGAGATCGTCGAGTTCGCCAACACCCGTGGCGCGGACAAGGTCATCCACGGCGGCTACTTCCCGATGGGGCTCACCCTCGACCGGATCATGAAGGACATGCAGGACGTCCCGTTCCGGGACCACGTCTGGTCGAGGTTCCTGCACGAGAACGCCCGGCGCGTGCTGCGCCCCGACGACTGAGCCGCAGCAGCCCGAGTCCGGAGATGCGGAAGAAGGGTCCGACGAGCAGCGAGACCGGGGGGCCCTGCGCGGCCGGTGCCGCGCCGGAGACCACCTCGACGGCGCCGCGCAGCGCGGTGTCCAGCCCGAAGTTGAGTTGATGAGCCCGCGGTGGCTGACGAGCGCGCCCTTGGGCCGTCCGGTGGTTCCGCTGGTGAACAGGATCGCGGCGGCGTCGTCCTCGTCGAGGTCGGGGGCGTCCGCCCCGGGGCCGGTGGACCGGCTGACCGGCTGGCCGTCGGCGGCCGCGAACAGCGCGGCGAACGACGTGGCCGGGATGTCGCCGGCCGAGGCCGCGGACGGCTCGTGGGTCCCGGCGGGCCCATGGCTTCCGGTGGGCTCGTGGGTCCCGGTGGGCCGGGCGAGCCGGGGTCCGTCCGCGACCAGCAGGTGGGGCTGGGTCAGTCCGAGCCCGTAGGTCAGCTCCGGCGCGGCCCACCAGGCGTTGAGACCGACGACGACCGCGCCCATGGTGATCACCGCCCACATCGTCAGCGCGTGTTCCGGACTGTTCGCGCCGGCGAGGGCGACCCGGTCGCCCGGTCGCCCGGCCGCCCGGTCGCACGCCGTGCCGGCGGCGCAGCACCGCGGCCAGGGCCGGGACGCTCCGCGCGGCCTCGGCATAGGTCAGCCGCCTGACGGGCGCCCCAGGCCGGGCCCGGCCGCGGGGTCGGGCGTGGCGCGGGTCGGGCGGTCAGGGTCGGGCGGGGGCGGCCACGATCGGGTTGCGGACGGTGCCCACCCGCTCGATCCACACCTCGACGACGTCACCCGGCACCAGGTAGCGGGGCGGCCTGCGGATGTAGCCGACCCCGGCGGGGGTGCCGGTGATCAGGATGTCACCCGGGTTGAGGGGCACGGTACGGCTCACGAACGACAGGATCCGGCCGATCGGAAAGATCATGTCGCTGGTGTCACCGTCCTGCACGATCTCGCCGTTGACCCGGGTGACCAGCCGCAGGCCCGCCGCCGGGTCACCGACCTCGTCGGCCGGCACGACCGGCCCCATCGGCCCACTGCGGTCGGAGTTCTTGCCCAGCGTCCACTGCGCCGAGGCACCCTGGGCGCGGCGGGCGCTGAGGTCGTTGAACACCGCGTAGCCGAACACACCGCGCAGCGCCGTCTCCTCGTCGACGTCGGTCAGCGCGGATCCCACGACGACGGCGAGCTCGCCCTCCCAGTCCAGGCCCCGTTCGCCCGGCGGGACGGGGACCGGGGTGCCGTCCACCGTCAGGGAGGCGGTCCACCGGGCGAAGATCGGTGGCTTTTTCGGCAGGTCCAGCCCGGTCTCCGTGGCGTGCGCGTGGTAGTTCAGTCCCATGCCGAGGATCCGCGCCCCGGCCGGTACCGGCGGGGCGAGCTCGACGTCGGCTAGAGCGGTTCCGACGTCGTGGAGGTCGTGCCCGCCGGCGGTCAGCCGGCGCGCCTGGGCCGTCCAGCCGGCGAGGTCCGCGTAGAAGTCGTCGACCTCCGCGAGGCGGGCGACCCGGAGAGGTTCGTCCCCGGCCAGCTCGTCCCCAACTGGTGCGTGCCCGTCGGCACCGAGCACCAGGCCGACCACGACGCGCCGACCGTCGCGCACTCCCACGAACCGCATCGGACCGCCCCTCCGCACTCCCCGGCTCGGCCACCGGCCACGCCGGCCGGGCCTTCGGCATTGTGCACCAGGGGCGGGGCGGTCAGGCGCCGACGGCGATGACCTTCGTCTCCAGGTACTCCCCGAAACCGGCCAGGCCCATCTCCCGGCCGATCCCGCTCTGCCGGTACCCGCCGAAGGGCATGTCCGGGCCGAAGAACTCCCGCTGGGCGATCGCCGAGTCCGGGTCGACGTCCACGAACAGGGTGGGCTCGGTGTAGGACCCGTTCGGCAGGTGGGCCGGGACGCCGCCGCCGAAGAGCTTCTGCCCTCCCGCCCGCCGAGCTGGACCGGGTCGAGGACGCGCTGCCGCTGCCGGGCGCTGATCTGCGGGCCCATGAGGTTGCCGGGGTCCTTCGGGTCGCCGTAGGGGAAACCGGCCAGCGCCTCGCTGACGGCCGCGACCGCCATCGGGACGACCGCGCCCAGGTCGGCGTCCTCGCAGACGAGCTGGGCGGACTTCCCGCCAGCTCGAGGAACGTCTTCTACTCCAACTCCAACGCCTGGGCGGAGGGGCTGGCACGGGGTCGACCAGCTCGGCGAGGACGGCGCGAACCCGAACTACGAGGCGATGGTCCGCCGGTTCGAGGCGCGTTTCGGACGGATCACGTCGTCCACCTCCGGCCGGCCCGAGCGCGGCATCTCGGGGCGGTCGACGTCGTGCGCGAGCAGGTAGGCCATGGTGCCCAGGGTCGAGGTGACGGTGGCCCCGGTCCGGTTCATCTCGGGCCAGAAGTTCGAGACCGAGAACCGGCGGTGGACCGCCGAGCGGCCGCCGAAGACCAGTGCCCCGACGACCGCGGTCACCAGCGCGTTGTAGTGGAACATCGGCAGTGGGGTCCACAGCACGTCGCCCGGGGTCCGGCCCCAGCTGAGACCGATCCGCTGGGCGAGCACCTCGTGGTAGTTGTGGCTGAGCATGCAGCCCTTGGACAGGCCGGTGGTCCCGCCGGTGTGGACGAACGTCGCCAGGTCGGACGGGGAGCGGTCGCCGTCCGCCGGCCGGGATAGGGTCGTCCGACCGGATCGAGGCCAGCGGCGACGTCGTTCGGTGCCCGTCGGCCTGGAAGGAGACGGGTGGAGCCCGCGAGCGAGATCGAGCCGAAGGCGCGCCGGGCCGCCTGGTCGGGTCGCGGTCCCGAGTCCGCGCCCGGGAGCACGGCGAGCGCAAGCTGGGCGCGGTCGGCCGGCCGCACGAAGGGGTCACGCTGCGGGTGGTGGGCCCGGACGGCACCGAGCTCGGCACGGACACGTCGGGTGAGCTGTACGTCCGGACCCCGGCGGTGTCGGCCGGCTACGCCGACGGGTCGGGGCTGGGCGACCGGGTCACTCCCGACGGCTGGTCCCGCACCGGCGACGTCGCCCGGATCGACCCCGAGGGCTTCCTCTGGATCGAGGGCGGCGTCTCTGACATGGTCAACGGAGGTGGCCTGAAGGTCTTCCCGGCCGAGGCCGAGGAGGTGCTGCGGCTCGCCGCCGGGGTCGCCGACTGCGCGGTCGGCGGCGTCCCGGACGACCGGCTGGGGGAGGTGCCCTGGGCCTTCGTGGTTCCCGTGGACGGCGCCCAGCCCGTCCCCGACGCCCTCGCCGCGCTGGCGCGCACCCATCTCGCGCCGTACAAGGTGCCGGTCCGGTTCGTGCTGGTCGACGAACTGCCCCGGACCGAGGTCGGCAAGGTCCGCGCGGTCGATCTCGTCGCGCTCGCGACGGCCGGGTGACACCACGGCCCGGCGTCTCGGCGGCCCGGCCGACAGGCGCCCCGACGGACGGCGCCCCGACGGACGGTGGCTCGACCTACAGGAGGACTCATGCGTGAGGCGGTCATCTGTGAACCGGTGCGTACCGCGGTCGGGCGCCACGGCGGGGCGCTCGCGGCGCTGAGCGCGCAGGCGCTCGGCGCGGCCGTGCTGCGCGGCCTGCTGGACCGGACCGGCCTACGGTCCGCGGACATCGACGACGTGATCTTCGGGTCGTGCTACCCGACGATGGAGGCACCCGCCCTGGGCCGGGTGGTCGCGCTGGACGCCGGCCTCGACGTCACCGTCGCCGGGCTGCAGCTCGACCGCCGCTGCGGATCGGGCGTGCAGGCCGTCACCACGGCCGCGATGCAGGTCCAGACCGGCGTCGCCGACGTCGTGATCGCCGGGGGAGCGGAGAGCATGAGCAACGCCCCCTTCTACTCGACGGAGATGCGCTGGGGGGCGCGCGGCGGCGCCGTCACCCTGCACGACGCCCTGGCCCGCGGCCGGGTGACGGCGGGCGGGGTGAACTTCCCCGTCCCGGGCGGGATGATCGAGACGGCGGAGAACCTGCGGCGGGAGTACGAGATCTCGCGCGCCGAGCAGGACGAGTTCGCGCTGCGGTCGCATCAGCGGGCGGTCGGGGCCCAGACCGCCGGCCGGTTCGGGCCCGAGATCGTCCCCGTGTCGGTGCCGGGCCGCAAGGGGCCCACCGTCGTGGACGTCGACGAGCACCCGCGCGCCGACACCACGCTCGCCACGCTCACGGCGCTGCGCCCGATCATGGGCCGGACCGATCCGGAGGCCACGGTCACGGCGGGCAACTCGAGCGGGCAGAACGACGGGGCGTCGGCGTGCGTCGTCACCCACCCGGAGGCGGCGGCGCGGTTGGGCCTGCGTCCGCTCGCCCGGCTGGTGAGCTGGGCGGTGGCCGGTGTGGAGCCGGCGCGGATGGGGATCGGCCCCGTGCCGGCCACGGCGAAGGCCCTGGAACGAGCGAATCTCAAACTCGCCGACATCGACCTGATCGAGCTCAACGAGGCCTTCGCGGCGCAGGTGCTCGCCTGCGTCCGGGAATGGGGGCTCACGACCGCCGACCTGGACCGGCTCAACGTCAACGGCTCCGGGATCTCGCTGGGGCATCCCGTCGCGGCGACTGGCGGCCGGATCCTGGCGACCCTGCTGCACGAGCTGGAACGCCGGGACGCCCGGTACGGGCTGGAGACGCTGTGCATCGGCGGCGGCCAGGGGATCACCGCGATCTTCGAGCGGGTCGGCTGAGCGGGGGCGGGGCCGCCTCGTACCAGGGCGGCCCCGCCCGTCGCGCCCGCCCGCCGCTCAGCCCGCGCCGGCCGTCACCGGACGCCGGCGTCGCGCAGCAGCTGGCGGGCGATCACGATCTGCTGGATCTGGCTGGTGCCCTCGTAGATCCGGAACAGCCGGGCGTCCCGGTAGAAGCGCTCGACCGGGACGCCGCGCATGTAGCCCGCCCCGCCGTGGATCTGTACCGCCCGGTCGGCGACCCGCCCGACCGCCTCCGAGGCGAAGTACTTCGCGCACGAGGGCCCGATCCGGGTGTCGCTGCCGTCGTCGAAGCGCGCGGCCACGTCGACGACGAGCGCCCGCGCGGCGTAGAGATCGGTGGCGGAGTCGGCGAGCAGGCCCTGCACCAGCTGGTGGGTGCCGATCACGCCGCCGCCCTGCACCCTCGTCGCGGCGTAGGACACCGACTCGTCGACCAGCCGCTGGGCCAGCCCGACGCACAGCGCGGCGATGTGGATCCGGCCGTGGGCCAGGCAGCGCATCGCGGTCGCGTAGCCGCGGCCGACCCCGGCCTCGCCGCCGATCACCGCCGACGCCGGCACCCGCACCTCCGTCAGGAGGACGTCGGCCGTCCACGCGCCCGCCTGGCCCATCTTGTGGTCCTTCGGGCCGACGCTCAACCCCGGCGCGCCGCGTTCCACCATGAACGCGGTGATGCCGTGCCCGCCCTCGGCGTGCGGGTCGGTGCGGGCGAAGACCATGAAGACGTCGGCCAGCGGCGCGTTGGTGATGAAGCGCTTGGCACCGTCGATCACCCACTCGTCGCCGTCGCGGCGCGCGGCCGTCGCCAGGCCCGCCGGGTCCGAGCCGGCGTTCTCCTCGGTGAGCGCGAACGAGGCCGTCCACTCGCCCGAGGCGATCAGCGGCAGGTAGGCCTTCTTCTGCTCCTCGGTCGCGCCCTCGAGCAGGACGTGGCCGGCGATGCCGTTGTTGGTGCCGAACATCGAGCGGAAGGCCGGCGTGGTGTAGCCCAGCTCGAAGACGAGCCGGGCCTCGGCGCTCATGTCCAGCCCCAGACCGCCGTACTCCACGGGGACGGCGAACCCGAACAGGCCCATCGCCGCGGCCTCCCGGCGCAGGTCGGGCGGGATCGCGTCGGTCCGTTCGATCTCCGCCTCCGCCGGGACCACGCGCTCGCGCACGAAACGCCGGGTCGAGGCGATGACCTGCCGCACATCATCATCGAGCACGAGATCTCCATCCAGGTCCGGTCCGCTCAGAACTTCGCGATGCGGGGATCTTCCCCCGGCCGCGGGGGAGGTGCCGCGAGGTCGGCTAACCGATGGGGAGCAGCCGCGCGACCCGCTCGCGGTGCTGCGCCGGGTCGCCGAACATCAGCCGGGCGCTGGACGCCCGCTTGAAGTACAGATGGGCGGGGTGCTCCCAGGCGAAGCCGATCCCGCCGTGGATCCGGATGTTCTCCGCCGCGGCGTGCGGGTAGGCGTCGGAGCAGTAGGCCGCCGCGAGGCTGGCGACCAGGGGCAGCTCCGGGTCGCCAGCCGTGGCCGCCGGCCGGACCGAGCAGCCGGGCGGCCACCCCGTCGAGGTCCGACCGGGCCTGCCGGCGGGTCTGGTCCAGCGTCGCGAGCGGGGTGCGCCGCAGCCCGGTCGCCGTCGCGTCGAGGGCGAACAGCCCGGTTCCGGCCGGTGTGCGGGCCGCGATCACCAGCAGGTCGGCGGAGCACCCGTCGAGCACGAACATCTTGGTACCGTCCAGGCGCCACCCCCCGCCGGCCGGCGTCGTCCGGGTCCGCACGGCGTCGTCCGCCCGGCGGCCGTCCGCCTCGATGACGGCGAGGGTGGCGATCCGCCGGCCGGCGGCGAGGTCGGGGAGCGGCTCGGCGCAGGCGGCGGTGTCACCGGTGGCGAGGATGGCCTGGGCCACCGTCACCGTGGTGAGGAAGGGCCCGCAGAACAGGCCCCGGCCCATCTGGGCGCGGACGGCGCTCTCCGGCGACGAGTCCTCGAGGAGGAGCGGACGGCGGCGCGCAGCTCCTCGCGTTCCTCGCTGAACGGCAAGCTCATCGAACCTCCCGAACGTGGTGTGCCCGACTGGCGACGAATTCACGGTATTGATCGATTCTGCTCGACATGGTACTGCTGAAAAAGACGTCCACGCACCCGATGTTGACGAGAGGGGCGCCGGGAGGTCGTCGACCGTGAACGCCGGGGTTTACACGCACGAGTTCATCGACATCAAAGGCGCGAACCGCGCGAACTACGTCCACCATATGACGGCGAACTGGAGCCCGATAGCGCAGGAGGAATGTGACCAGCTGTGCTACGGGGCGTGGGGGGCGTGGGCACGACCGGCCGGTGGCCACAGGTCGTCAACCTCTGGGAGGAGGACGGTTTCGACGGGCTGGCCGCGGGTCTGCGGCATGAGACGTCGAGTGCTTCGTTCCAGGACCCAAAGCTGGAGAAATGGTGGCAGGAGGCCGCCGAGTACCGCTCCGGCGGATTCGAACGTGTACTGGTTCCCGCAC
The DNA here is from genome assembly GCF_000373365.1 of Parafrankia discariae. Classification (NCBI taxonomy): domain Bacteria; kingdom Bacillati; phylum Actinomycetota; class Actinomycetes; order Frankiales; family Frankiaceae; genus Parafrankia; species Parafrankia discariae. The sequence continues at coordinate 58,820 of NZ_KB891148.1, read as the reverse complement.
TGTGGTCCCGAACGATCTCGGAGCTTTGCGTGGCGGGTGTGCGGGGGGAGGTCTATGCCCATGAGATGGTCAGGGTTCCGCGCGGCACGGCGGTGAGTTTCCTGTCGATCCTCGCGGAGGAAGCGGTTCCCCGCTATGCGGCGCATGGCTGGGAACTCGTCGGCGCATTCAGGACGGCGTTGGCCGACGACGCGGAGTGTGTGCTCGTCCGAGCGATCCCGAGCTGGGAGGCCTGGGCGGAGCTGGAGAAGGCGGTGGACACGCCCGGATCGCCCGCGGAGACGTGCTCACCCTCGTCTCCCGTCCCGCGGCGGCGGGGCCGCGGGAGCCCGTGCCGGCGGCGTCGGCCGCCGACCTGGCGATCCTGGTGGCGGACGCCCGCCGGCGCGGCGCGGGCGTCCTGAGCGTCCGGCTCGGGTTCGACCCGGCTGATCCCGTCGACCCGGCTGATCTCGTCGGTACCGCCGATCTCGTCGGCACTGCCGATCCCGTCGGCACCGCTGCCGGCGTCGGGGATGACCCGTCCCTGGCGGGCCGCCTGGCCGCTATCGACGCCGGCAGTGGCAGTGGCACCCCGCGCCCGGCGGTGCGGCACCGCGCAGACCTCACCACCGCGCTGGCCCGGCCGGGTGTGCGCGCGCTAGAGGTGCCCGTCGACTTCGCCCCGACGGCCGCGCTGGTCGACGTGGGCGGCCCGCTGGTCGCCTGGCCGGCGGGGAGCGCCACACGCGAGAATCGGTTACCGGGAATCGGGGACATGGCCGTTGGAGGCCGGCGCCCGGCCGGCCCCGGCCCCTGCAGCGGCGGCGGCGGCGGGTCGAGCACACCGACGTGCGACGGACAGGATGGTTGTCATGGATATTTCCGGAGTCGGCATCTGGAGCCAGCAGCTGCGATGGGGGGACCCGGCCGAGCTGGCCGACGCGGCGGCGGAGCTGGAGGAACTGGGCTACCGCGCCCTGTGGATCCCCGACGTCGGGGGCCCGGTGTTCGAGGCCGTCGAGGCACTGCTGACGGCGACCCGCTCTGTCACCGTGGCCACCGGCATCCTCAACCTGTGGATGCACAGCCCGGCGGACACGGCCGCCGGCTACGCCACGCTCACCGCCGCCCACGGGGACCGCTTCCTGCTGGGCATCGGGGTCAGCCACGCCCCGCTGATCGACGCCTCCGAACCCGGCCGCTACCGCCGGCCGCTGGCCGCCATGACGGCGTTCCTCGACGGCCTGGACAAGGCCGACCAGCCGGTCCCGCCCGAGCGCCGCGTGCTGGCCGCGCTCGGCCCGAAGATGCTCCAGCTGGCCGGCAGCCGGGCCCGCGGCGTGCATCCCTACCTCGTGACCCCCGACCACACCCGGCTGGCCCGGGAGAGCCTGGGCACCGGCCCGCTCGTGCTCCCCGAGCAGACGGTGATCCTCACCACCGACGCCGACGAGGCCCACGCGATCGGCCGGGACTGGCTGCGCGGGTACCTGGGGCTGCCGAACTACGCGAACAACGTCCGCCGGCTGGGCTTCACCGACGACGACGTCGCGGACGCCAGCGACCGGCTCTTCGACGCCCTGATCGCCTGGGGGGACGAGGCGGCGATCCGGCGCCGGGTCGACGAACACCTGGCCGCCGGTGCCGACCACGTCTGCGTGCAGGTGCTCACCGCCGACCAGAAGGCCTTCCCGCGCGAGCAGTGGCGCCGGCTCGCTCCCGCGCTCCGGTAGGCCGGGCCCCACCGGCTGCCGGGCCGTTGTCCCTGGTCCGGGCACCGCCCGGCCCGCCGGGCGAGCCCGGTGGGCCGGGCGAGCGGTTCGCTCACCCGGCCGGTCGATCGATACGATCGACCGGCTGCGGCCGCCTCGGCGCCGGGTGACGCGGTGGGGGTGTCTCCTGCCCCGGCGCCGCACGTCGAAGGAGCCCGCAATACCTCCCCAAGGCCGAGCCGCGTCGACCCCGACCGCGACGGCGCGGCGCGGCCCGATCGACCGTCGCAGCAGCGGCGCCCAGGTGGCGGACCACATCCGGAACCTGATCTTCTCCGGTGAGCTGCGCCAGGGCGACCACGTCCGGCAGGACGAGATCGCGGAGGATCTCGGGGTGAGCCGGATTCCCGTCCGCGAGGCCGTCATCGTCCTCGACCAGGAGGGCTGGGTGACCAATGAGCTGCACCGCGGCGCGTTCGTCCACGGCCTGGACGAGAACTCCGTCCGCGACCACTACGGGCTCATCGGCCTGCTCTACGGCTACGCCGCGCAGCGCGCCACCGAACGGGGCGACGACGACGGGCTGGCCCGGGTCCAGACGGCCGAACGCGCGCTGCGGGCCGCGACCGGGCCCGGCGCTGTCCGGGACGCGAACGAGGCGTTCCTGCGCCAGATCTTCGCGCTCGCCCGGTCGTCGCGGCTGAAGGCGATGAGCCGGCAGACGAACGGCATCATCCCCGGCAACTTCTTCGAGCTGGTGCCGGGCACGATCGACCTGCAGAAGAAGGGGATCACGGCGGTCTCCCGAGCCGTGCGGGCGCGCGACGGGGAGCGCTCCAACGCGGCGTTCGTCGCCCTCCTCCAGCAGCACGGGGAGCGGGTCGTCGACCTGCTCCGGGCCCGCAACATCCTCTGGATCCCCGACGAGGCCGCGACGTCCTGACTCCCCCCGGGGGCCCGGCCGGGCCGGGTTCGGGGCCGGCTCTCAGCCGAGCGCCTCGGCGGCCCAATGCCGCATCGCCGGCGCCAGCAGCGGCCAGCGGACGAACAGGCCCCCGGCGCTCTTCTGCTCCGCCTGGCGGTCGAGGTACTCGCGGTCTCCCCACGGCGGCTCGACCAGCTGGGCGTTCGGCAGCAGGCCGGCCAGCGCCTCCGACGTCGCCCGCGGGTGGAAGGGATCACTCGCGCCGCCGCGGAACACGAGCGCCGGGACGGTGACGGCCCGCGCGAGCTCGTCCGGCAGGCCCGGTACCGGCTCGCCCGGCCGCGGGCAGTAGGCCGCCATCCACCGCTGCAGGGTGGCGAGGAAGGCATCCCGGTCCTGTTCGAGGACCAGGCGGCGGTTCCGCTCGTTGCCGTCGAGCAGCGGGGCCCAGTCGGGCAGCGCGGCGACCGCGTCCAGGCCGGACGTCCACGCGGCGGTGATGGCCGGCGTGTAATAGACGTTCGCGAGGATCATGAGTCCCATGACGCCACCGCTGATCCACCACAGGGACAGGCCGGCGACGACCTCGGGGTGATGCGCGGCGGTGAGCAGCGAGACGTGCGAGCCCACCGTGGCGCCGGCGAGCACCGCCGGCCCGAGGTCGAGTTCGGTCAGGAGCGCGGCGAGGGTGTCGGCCTGCATCCGCGGCTCGCTGGGGCCCGCCAGGCACACGTCGGACTCCCCGGTGTTCGGGCGGTCCCACAGCAGCACCCGGTCGCCCGCGTCGGCGAGGGCCCGGGCGAGCTCCGGCAGCCCGGGGGTCCGCCGGGTGAAGCGGCCACCCGGGGTCAGCACCCAGGTCCGCCCGCCGTCGCCGATCAGGTCGTAGCCGATCCGCAGGCCGTTGGCGTTCGCGTATGCCATCAAACGGACAGTAGTGGCAGCGCCCAGCCGGAGAAAGCGATCGCCCCACCGGCTGATCGGGCTGCCGCCGCGTACGTCCAGCGCGTAACCTTCTGCGGTGCCGAACCGGTCCCGCCGGCGGCCATCCGGACAGCGGCCACGACCGAGGCGGCCCCGCGGTCGTCGCGCCGGTACCGCCCGGCGAGGAGAGGAGTCACGGGCCATGGCGGCGTCACCTCCGGCCCGGCTCCGCGCGGACGCCCGCCGCAACCGCGACAAGATCGTGGCGGCGGCGGTGGTGGCGTTCGGGGACGACGGCCCCTACCTGCCCATGGAGGAGATCGCCCGGCGGGCGGGTGTCGGCGTCGGCACCCTCTACCGGCACTTCCCCGACCGGGACGCGCTGATCGTGGCGGTGGTCCGGGACAGCCTGGAGACCATGCTGGCCAGGGCCCGCGAGGCGGAGGCCGAGGAGCCGCGCGCCTGGGACGCCCTGGTGCGCACCATGACCGGCTCCCAGGAGCTGCGGCTCACACTGCGCATCCCGAACCTGTTCCTGCCGGTGACCGGCGAGGCGATCCGGGCGGACCCGGTGGTCATGCAGATCCGCGGCGAGCTCACCGCGCTGATCGACGGCCTCGTGCGCGCGGCGCAGCGGGAGGGCTCACTGCGCCCGGACGTCGGCACCGGCGACGTCATCCACCTGTTCTGGCTGCTGCTGCGTGGGCTGAAGGAGATGCCCGGCGCGCTGGCCGACGCCGCCTACGACCGGGCCCGCGGGGTGATCCTCGACGGTCTGCGCGCCCGGCCGGGCGGCGCGCTGCCCGGCCGGGCGCTGACCATCGGCGACCTCAACCCGCTCTGAGCGGAACGCGTGGACAGGCGGATGAGCGCCGGGCCCGTGGCACTCATCCGCCCACCGCGGGCCCGGCGTGCGCTCAGCTCGCGGTGATCGCCCGTTCGGGGCAGTTCGCGACGGCCTCCAGCACGGCCTTCTCGAACTCCGCGGGGACCTCGTCGACCTCGACCACGGCGTAGCCGTCCTCGCTGAGGGTGAAGACTTCGGGGCACAGCGTGCAGCAGGTGGAGTGCCCGCAGCAGCCGTCGGCGTCAACGGTGACCTTCATCAGATCTTGCTCTCTGCGAGGGTGAACTCAAGGTTGAGGTGCGTCAGCCCACGCAGGATGAAGGTGGGCAGGTAGCTGTACCGGCGGTCGTCCACGGGGCCGTGCACGCTCTCGGAGATCCGGATGTCCGTGGTGCGCTCGAGCAGCCGCTCGATGCTCGCGCGCGCCTCGGCCCGGGCGAGCGGGGCGCCGGGGCAGGTGTGGATGCCGCGGCCGAACGCCACGTGGTGGCGGGCGTTCGGGCGGGCGACGTCGAACACGCTCGGGTTCTCGAAGCGGCGCGGGTCGCGGTTCGCGGCGCCGTTGACGACCATGACCGTGGTGCCGGCGGGCAGGTCGACGCCGCCGACGGTGGTCGGTACCCGGGAGAGCCGGAAGTCACCCTTGACCGGGCTCTCCAGCCGCAGCGTCTCCTCGATGAAGTTCCCGACGCGCTCGGGCTCGGCCCGCAGCAGCTGCTGGAGCTCGCGGTCCTCGGCGAGGATCTTCAGCGCCGAGGAGAGCAGCCGGACGGTGGTCTCCTGCCCGGCCGAGAACAGGTTCGCCGCCACCCGGACCGCGTCGATGACCTCCGGGGTCGACCCGTCGGGGAACGTCGCCTGCGCCAGCCCGGTGAGGACGTCCTCACGCGGCTGTCGCCGGCGGTCCTCGATGTACTCGGTGAACTTGGTGTAGAGGAACTCCAGCGGGTTGTGCGCCATGTGGTCGTCGCCGGTGCTGCCGATGCCGCTCTCCTGCGGCTGGCGCTGGAGGCGGTCGAGGAACTCCTCCTGGTCCTCCTCGGGCACCCCCAGCAGGTCGGCGATCACCAGCAGGGTGAACGGCCCGGCGAAGCCGGTGATGAACTCGCCCTCGCCGGCGGCCAGGTACGGCTCCACCATCCGGTCGACGAGCCGCCACATGTGCGCCTCGTTCTCCTTGAGGCGCTTCGGGGTGATCAGCCGCATCAGCAGCGCGCGGTGGGCGGTGTGGGTCGGCGGGTCGAGCGTGGGGAGCTGGTCGTTCATCGGCAGCTCACCGCGGTGCCGCTCGATCAGCTCGGTGACGTCGTCACCCTCGAGCGGGACGGGGAAGCCGGGGAACGGCCCCGTCACCGAGACACACGAGGAGAAAGTCGCGGAATCGTGGAAAACCTCCACCGCTTCCTCGTACCCTGTCACCATCACCACGCCGTGATGATTCTCTCGCTGCACGGGGCACTTCCCCCGTAGCGCGTCGAGGTATGGGTACGGATCCGCGACGAGCTCTTCGTCGCGGAAGAAGTCCTTGGCCTCGAGGTCACTCACGGTCTGTGCCGCTCCCTTCGACGTCCTCCACGCCAGTCTTACACCGGCGTGAGGGCAAGACAAACGACCCGTCCGGCTAGGTACCGGCCCAATGGGGTGGGCCCATCGGGGTGGGTATGGCACGGATCGTAGTAGGCCCGACGGGACGGTGCGGCGGACGCCTGCCGCCTCAGCGCACCCGCACCGGGAGCGTGGCCAGCGCGCGGTGGATGAGGCTGGGCAGGTAGACCAGCTCCGACTCGTCGACGGCCAGCTCCAGCGCGCTCGTCCGGTGGACCAGCGCCCCGATGGCCGCCGCCGCCTCGATCCGGGCGAGCGGGGCGCCCAGGCAGAAGTGGATGCCGACGCTGAAGCCCAGGTGCCGGCGGGCCGGGCGCGGGCCGTGGTAGCGGGTGATGTCGAACCGGTCGGGGTCGGTGAACGCCGCCGGGTCGCGGCCGGCGGCGGCGCTGATCAGCAGGACGCCGTCGCCGCGGGCGAACGTGCGCCCGGCGAGCTCGGTCTCCCGGCACGCGGTGCGCATGGTGAACTGGGTCGGCGGGTCGTAGCGCAGCACCTCCTCGACGGCGGAGGGGAGCAGCTCCGGCCGGGCGCGCAGCAGCGCCAGCTGGTCGGGGTGGCGCAGCAGCGAGAGCACCGCCGACCCGACGTAGTTGATGGACGTCTCCATCCCGGCGACGACCAGCAGCGACGAGACGCCGAGCAGCTCGAGCTCGCTGAGCGCGTCGTCGCGGTCGCGGGCCGCGGCCATCCGGCTGACCAGGTCGTCGGTGGGGTTCTCCCGGCGCCGTGCGATCAGCTCTTCGAAGTAGGCCTGGAAGTCCTGGGTCGCCTGCCGGCGCGCGACGAGCTCGGCCTCGGTGAGCAGGTTGTCGGGGTCGGTGCCGCGGGCGATCGCCAGCGCCCAGCCGCGCAGCGACGCGCCGACGTCGTCCGGGACGCCCAGCAGGTGGCCGAGGGTCGCGCTCGCGATCAGCGCCGCGTACCCGCCGATGACGTCGAGGCTCCCGGTGGCCAGCGCGCCGTCCACCAGCCGGTCGGCGAGGGCCTGGATGCCCGGCGCCATCCGGTTGACGATCCGCGGGGTGAACGCCTTGTTGACCAGCCCGCGCAGCCGGGTGTGGTCCGGCGGGTCCATCCGCAGGAACGAGCGCGGGGCGCTGGCGGCGCCGTCCCGGAACGGGCTGATGCCGGCGTCGTAGCCGTGCACCCAGTCGTCGCTCTGCAGCACCGCCTCGCAGTCGGCGTACCGGGTGAGCACCGTCACCGGGATGTCGCCGAGCAGGAACGGGCACAGCGGCCGAGCCTCCCGCACCCGCCGGTAGACGGCGTACGGATCGGCCTTGTGGGCGGGATGGAACGCGGTGAACTCCACCGGAGCGGACTCGGTGGTGACCTCTGCGGCGGACATCGCTCTCCACTCCTGCGTCGGCGCGGCGCGTGCGGCCGCGCCCGCGCGCCCGGATGCACTCACTCCGCGGCACGCACGATGCAGGACGGCGCCGCCCGGGAACAGCGTCCCGTGTCGAGTCCAATCGGACGATTGCGTCCCGCCGGCAGCCGGCAGCCGGCAGCCGGCAGCGAGCGGTCGGCGGTCGGAGGTCGGCGGCGGGCCGTGGGCCGTGAGTCGCCGTTGATGGATCGATGCGAGTTGCCAATGGGGCTCGCCAGCCGCGCCCGGCCGGGGTCACGATGCAGCGCGACGACTCGTTGGTCGACACCGACGCACCGGGAGACCGCCGACCATGGACCGAACCTTGGACCGGGACCGCACCACCGACACCGTCGTCGTGGCCGACCCGCCTGACCGGGCCCGGCGCCTGCGGGATCTCGCCGATCTCGTCGAGCACGGGCTGCGGGCCGGCATCGGCGTCGGCCACTCCCTCGGCGTCCTGCTCGCCGAGCTGGGTGACGGCTCCTCGACCTGGACGCTCACCCCGTCGCCGGCCGCGGCGAACGCGATGATGACCGTGCACGGCGGAGTCATCAGCACCCTGATGGACACCGCGATGGGCAGCGCGGTCTACACCCGGCTGCCCGCCGGCGTGCTGTACACGACGCTGGAGCTGAAGGTGAACTTCGTCCGGCCGGTCGCGCTGGACGGCGGTCTGCTCACCTGTGTCGCCACGGCCGTCCACGTCGGGCGCCGCACCGCGACGGTCGAGGCCCGGGTCACCGACCCGGCGGGCGCCCTGGTCGCCCACGGTTCCTCGACCTGCCTGCTGTTCGAGGTCGCCGGCCCCGCCGCCGGGCCGAGCACGGCGCCGGCCGCGGAGCCGAGCACGGCGCCGGCCGCAGAGCCGGCGTGACGAGCCCGATGACGAACGCGCCACACGCCGCGCCGGCCGCCGCCGGCGCGGCGCCCGAGCCGGCGGCGGCGGTCACGCAGGCGGTGGTCGAGTCCTTCGACCCGGCGTGGCGGCACGACCCCTACCCCGCGTACGCGACGCTGCGCCGGGCCGGCGTGTTTCTGCCGGGCCCGCTGCCCGGCACCATGCTCGTCCCCGGCCACGCCGAGTGCGCCGCGATCCTCGCCGACCCGGTGTGGAGCCACGCCGAGGAGTCGGAGCTGCTCCACCCGGACAGCGACGTCGAGCTGCCCGGCTCGTTCCTGTGGATGGAACCGCCGGACCACACCCGGCTGCGCGCCCTGGTGAGCCGGGCGTTCACCCCGCGGACCATCGAGGCGACCCGCCCGCTGGCCCGCCGTGTCGTCGACGGGCTGATCGACGACGCGCTGGCGGCCGGGGAGCTGGACCTGATCGAGGGGCTCGCCTACCCGCTGCCACTGACCATGATCTGCGAGCTGCTCGGCGTGCCCGCCTCCGAGCACCCCGCGGTGCGCCGGATGTCGGCCGGGATCGCCCGTGGGCTCGACCCCGACGTCCTGCTCTCCCCGGACGAGCTCGCCGCGCGGACCGCCGCGGTGGAGGAGTTCCGCGAGTTCTTCGGCGCGCTCGTCGCCGCCCGCCGGGCCGACCCGCGCGACGACCTGATCAGCGCGCTCGCCCAGGTACACGCCGAGGGCGACCGGCTCACCACGACCGAGCTGCTCGGCACGCTGCTGATCCTCGTGGTCGCCGGGCACGAGACGACCGTCAACCTGATCGGCAACGGGGTGCTCGCGCTGCTGCGCGACCCGGCGCAGCTCGACGCGCTGCGGCGCGATCCCGGACTCGCGCTGCCCGCGGTGGAGGAGATCCTGCGCTTCGACGCCCCGGCGCAGGTGACCACGCGCACCGCCCGGGCGGAGGTGACCGTGGCGGGCCGGACGTTCAGTCCCGGCGAGGCCGTCATCTGCATGCTCGGCTCGGCCAACCGGGACCCCCGCGCCTTCGACCGGCCCGACGAGTTCCTCGTCGACCGCTACGCGGGCGGCGCGCGGGTGAGCCGCCACCTCGCCCTCGGGATGGGCCTGCACTACTGCCTGGGCGCCCCGCTGGTCCGACTCGAGGTCGGTGAGGCGCTGCGGGGCGTCGCCACCCGGCTGACCGGGATGACCCTGCTGGCCGACCCGCCGCCGTACCGGCCGAACATCGTCGTCCGTGGGATGTCGTCGCTGCCCGTGCGGGTCACCGGCCGACCCGGTGGCTGACCTGGCTGACCTGGCCGGCCTGGCCGGCCTGGCCGGCCAGGTCGAAACCAGCCGAACCGCGGCCCGGTCCCGCCGGCACGGCAATTCCATGAATTGAGGCGGAGAACACAATTCCGCGCTGGATTGCCGCAATGTGAACGGTCGTGGGTCGTCCCGGTGGTGATCGCCCGCAGCACCCTGTATTCCGAACAATTACTCACGCCTTACTCCGACTTCATCGCCCGTTAGCCGTGCTGGCTAGACTGGCCGATTGGGGGATTAGGGAGGAAGTTCGTGGAATTTCGACATCTGGTCTCATTCCTCGCCATCGCCGAAGAAGTGCATTTTGGTCGGGCCGCCCGGAGGCTGAACCTGACCCAACCCTCGCTGAGCCAGCATCTCGCCCGTCTCGAGCGCGAGGTCGGCGTGCAACTGGTCGCCCGCACCTCACGTGAGGTCCGTCTCACTCCGGCCGGCCAGGCCTTCCGGGGCGAGGCCAAGCGAATCCTCGAGCTGAAGCGCCGCACCCTCGAAATCACCCGTGACACCGCCGCCGGCCGCGCCGGCAAAATCAACATCGGCTTCAACCTGCCGGCCGGGCACCGGATCCTCCCGCCCACGCTGGCCCGCCTGCACAGCTCCCACCCGGGCCTGCAGCCACGGCTGTGGGAGCGGCGGACCGGGCCGCAGATCAAGAGCCTGCTCAGCGGGGAGCTCGACGTCGGCTTCATCTTCGGGCTGCCGCCGACCTCGAGCCTGCACTCGATGGAGGTGCTGCGGGTCCGCATCCTGGCCGTCGTCGGCGAGCACCACGAGTGGGCCGGGCGGGACCAGGTGCCGTTCTCCGAGCTGGAACGGCAGGGCTGCCTGCTGTTCCACCGGGCGCAGTGTCCGGCGCTGTACGACACGATCTCCCAGTCGGCCGACCGGGCCCGGATCAAGCTGCGGGTCGTCGCCGAGGTCGACGATCCCGGGGCGAGCGCGCTGCTGGTGACCACCCGTCCGGTGGTCGGCTTCGCGTCCCGGGAACGCGCGTCGGGAATCGCCGGATCACGCGCCGTTCCACTGGTCGACCCCGTTCCAACGCTGCCCGTCCATGTCGTGTGGCGCCCGCCGCGCACCCGGCTGGTCGAAACGCTCCTCGCCAGCCTGGAAAGCGCGGCCGGCGACTGGGAATCCGCCGAAACCCCCGACGAGAACGTCGATTGGGCGCGGGGGTGGGGGCGATCGGACATCCCGATGGCCGCGCCCACGGCGGGCCGCCCGGCGGTGAACGCCGTTACCGTCGCAGGAAATCGCCTGAACTAGGCACCGGTCCGAAGAGGGATTTCCGTCGGAGGTCGTCTGTGTCCTCGTCCCCGTCCCCGTCCACCGCGGATCGAACCGGACAGCGGCAGACGCTGACGCTGACGGTCCGCGCCCGCCGCCACGTCGCGCAGGATGTCGTCTGTTTCGACCTGGCCGATCCGACCGGCGCGGCCCTGCCGTCCTGGACGCCCGGCGCGCACGTCGACGTCACGGTCCGGCCGGGGGTGGTGCGGCAGTACTCGCTGTGCGGCGATCCGGCGGACCGCCACCGCTGGCGGATCGCGGTGCTGCGCGAGGCCGCCGGCCGTGGCGGCTCGGCGCACCTGCACGACCGGGTCGGCGCCGGCGCGCTGCTGTCGGTCGGGCACCCGCGCAACGCGTTCCCCCTGGTCGCCGCGCCGCGTTACCTGCTGGTCGCCGGCGGGATCGGTGTCACCCCGCTGCTGCCGATGATCGGCGAGCTCGCCGCGCGCGGCGCCGAGTGGCGGCTGCTCTACGGCGGGCGGCACCGCGCGGCGATGGCCTTCGCCGACGACCTCGCCCGCCACGGCGACCGGGTCGTCCTGCACCCGCAGGACACCCACGGGCTGCTGCCCCTCGGCCCCGTCCTGGACGGCCTGCGCGCCAGCGGCGAACACGAGGAGACGGCGGTGTACTGCTGCGGGCCCGAGGGCCTGCTCGGGGCGGTCGAGGAGCACTGCGCGGGATGGCCCGCCGGCGCCCTGCACGTCGAGCGGTTCCATCCCGCCGAGCCCGCCCACCGGGACACCGACGGCGCCTTCGAGCTGCGGCTGGCCCGCAGCGGGCGGGTGCTGCGGGTCGGGCCCGGGCAGTCGGTCCTGGAGGTGCTGGAGGCGGCCGGGGCCGCCGTCACCTCCTCCTGTCGCGACGGTACGTGCGGCACCTGCGAGACGCCGGTACTCGAGGGCGGGGTCGACCACCGGGACACCGTCCTGACCCCGGCCGAGCGCGCCGGCGGCCGGACGATGATGGTCTGCGTCTCCCGCGGCGTGGGCGGAAGTCTCGTCCTGGACATCTGAAAGACACCCCGAGGATTCCCCCCGCTGTTTTCCAGGTTGTTCTGTGCGATCCGCGATTAATTCCGTTAATCGATTCATCCGAATGTGTGATTGGCCTTCCCTGAAAACTTGTTCCGCTCATATTCTGCAGCCGCCGGACCAGGGCTCTGACCAGGGAGGACGGCCGGCACAAATGCCGATGGGGCGACCCGTCCCAGGTATGTGGACGGCGGAACGTCAGTGCTGTGTCGGGGAGGAGCCACCACTGTGGGCAGGATCGAGCTCGACGGGCTGACGAAGCGATACGGCGACGTCGTCGCCGTGGACGGCGTCAGCCTCGACATCGCCGACGGCGAGTTCCTGGTGCTGCTCGGCCCGAGCGGCTGCGGCAAGTCCACCCTGCTGCGGCTGGTCGCCGGCCTGCTCACCCCGTCCGGTGGCCGGGTGCTGCTCGACGGCCGGGACATCACCCACGCCCCGCCCGCCCGGCGTGACCTGGCGATGGTCTTCCAGAGCTACGCCCTGTATCCGCACCTGACCGTGGCCCGCAACATCGGCTTCCCGCTGCGGGCGGCCCGCACGCCCCGCGCCGAGGTCCGCCGCCGGGTCGAGGAGGTCGCCGCCCTGCTCGAACTCGGCCCGCTGCTCGACCGGCGGCCACGGGAGCTCTCCGGCGGCCAGCGCCAGCGGGTCGCCGTCGGCCGGGCGATCATCCGCGACCCGCGGGCCTTCCTGATGGACGAGCCGCTGTCGAACCTGGACGCCAAGCTGCGCCAGGCCACCCGGGCCCAGTTCCGGATGCTGCACGAGACCCTCGGCAGCACCGTCCTCTACGTCACCCACGACCAGGTCGAGGCGCTCAGCCTGGCGACCCGGATCGCGATGCTCGACGGCGGGCGCCTCGAACAGCTCGGCACGCCGACCGAGGTCTACGACACCCCGGCCTCGGTGTTCGTGGCCGGCTTCCTCGGTTCCCCGCCGATGAACCTGCTGCCGGCCCGGGTCGAGTGCCACGACGGCCGGGTGCGGGTGCGCGCCGAGGACGTCGAGGTCGACCTGTGGCCCGGCGAGGACGTCGCGGCCCGCGACGTGATCCTCGGGATCCGGCCCGAACACCTGCACCAGGTGGCCGCGGACGGCCCGAACGGCCTGACGGGCCCGAACGGCCCGGTGGGTCCGGGCCGGCTGCCGCGACTGCGCGGAGTCGTCCGGGCGGTGGAGAACCTCGGCGCCGAGGAGTCCGCGCAGTGCGCGGTCGGCGGCGCCCTCGTGCACTTCCGGGGCGCCCGCCCCCTCGGGCTGGCCGCCGGCCAGCCCGTCGCGCTCACCACGGCGCGCGACCACATCCACCTGTTCGACCGGCACAGCGGCCGGCGACTGGCCTGGCACCCGTTGGCGGACCACCGGCCCGCCGGCCACCGGGCCGGGGACGCCGAGCCGGCCGTGGCACTTCAGGACGGCATGACCACTCACCAAAGGAGCTCGACGTGAAACGACGGCGCTTTGCCCGGGGCGTGGCGGCCGCCTGTGCTGCCGCGCTCGCCCTCACCCTCGCCGCCTGCGGCTCCGACGACGGCGACGGCGCGGCCGGGACGTCCACCGCCGGGGTCGTGCCCGAGCTGGGGCCGGACCAGAAGGTCTCGATCGTCTTCGAGAGCTACAACCTCGCCCAGCCCGGCCCGTGGACGGACACCTTCAACGGCCTGATCGCCGACTTCGAGAAGGCCCACCCGAACATCTCGGTCACCGCGCAGAAGCCGCAGTCCTCCACCCTGAAGGGCTACGGCTCGGCGGCGACCGCCAGCATCCAGGCCCAGCTCGCCACCGGGAACGCCCCCGACGTCGCCCAGCTCACCTTCGGCGACCTCGGCTACACCACGACCGCGCTCGGAGCGAAGCCGCTCGACGACGTCGTCGGGCACGACGCCGTCCAGGCGAACTTCGCCGGCACCCACCCGTTCGCGCCGACGGCGCGCACCCTCGGCGACGTCGACGGCAAGACCTACGGCGTGCCGTTCGTGTTCTCGACCCCGGTGCTCTACTACAACGCCGACCTGTTCACCAAGGCCGGCCTCGACCCGGAGAAGCCGCCGACGACCTGGGCGGAGTTCAAGACCGACGCGCTGGCCATCAAGGCGAAGACCGGCAAGGACGGCGGGTACATCGACTGCTTCACCAAGGTCTCCGGCGACTGGTGCTACCAGGCGATGGTGGCCTCCAACGGCGGCTCGGTGCTCTCCGCGGACGGCACCAAGCTCACCTTCGCCGACGCCCCCGCGGTGCAGGCGGTCGAGATGGCCCAGGACCTGGTCAACTCGGGCGCCAGCCCGAAGCTCTCCCAGGACCAGGCCTACCCGGGGTTCGCCCGCGGTGAGATCGGCATGATCCTCGAGACCAGCGCGGCGCAGGGCACCTTCATCAAGGGCGCCGGCGGCGCCAAGCCGCCGTGGACGCTGCGCGCCACCGTCATGCCGAGCTTCACCGGCAAGCCGGTCGTGCCGACGAACTCCGGCGCCGCGTTGTTCATGTTCGCCAAGGACCCGGCGAAGCAGCGGGCCGCCTGGGAGCTGATCACCTACCTGACCAGCGACGCGGCCTACACGCAGATCACCAGCAAGATCGGCTACCTGCCGCTGCGCACCGGGCTGCTCGACGACCCGAACGGCCTGAAGACCTGGGCGGAGCAGAACCCGCTGGTCCAGCCGAACGTCGACCAGCTCGCGAAGCTGAAGCCGTGGGTGTCCTTCCCGGGCAACAACTACGTCCAGATCCGCACCGGGATGCTCGAAGCGGTCGAGAGCGTCGTCTACAGCGGCGCCGACCCGCAGAAGACCCTCACCGACGCCCAGAACCAGGCCGCGAAGCTGCTGCCCCGGTCCTGAGCGTCCGCCGGCTCCGTCTGTTCCACCCGCGTGCCCGTCCCGCCCGCCGTGCCTGTCCCGCGCGGCGGGCGGGACGCCGTCCGCACCGACCTGCCGTAGCGACCTGGAGAAAGGGCGATGAGCGGAGCCTTCGTCGAGATCGACGCGTTGCCCCGGCCGGCGGCGACGGCCGTCCCGGTCGCGGCGGCGCGGCCGTCACCGGCCCGGCGGCTGGCGCGCGCGCTGCCGCCCTACCTGTTCCTGCTGCCCGCGGTCGGCTGCCTGGCGGTGTGGACGTACCGGCCGCTGGCCGCCGCGGTGAACCTGTCGTTCTTCTCCTGGAACCTGCTGCCGACCACCCCGAAGGACCCCGTCGGCCTGGACAACTACCGCCGGCTGCTCGAACTGCCCGACCTGTGGCACGCCCTGTGGCTGACTGCCGCGATGACGCTGGCGCTGCTGCTGTTCACCGTCGTGCTGCCGACCGTCGTCGCCCTGTGGACGTCCGCCATCCGCGGCCGCGGCCGGGCCGTCTACCGGGCCCTGATCTTCGCGCCGGTCCTGGTCCCACCGGTGGCGGGCGCCGCGGTGTGGCAGTGGATGCTCGACCCGACCAGCGGCGCGGTCGACCGGCTGATCGGACATCCGATCAACTGGATCCACGAGCCGGGGCCGGCGCAGATCGCCATCGTCGTGATCACCGGGTGGCACCTGCTCGGCTTCGCCGTCCTCGTGGTCAGCGCCGGGCTGGCGGGCATCGACGACGAGTACACGGCGGCGGCGATGCTCGACCGGGCGTCGCGCTGGCAGACCACCCGGTGGATCACGTTGCCGCTGCTCTCGCCGACGCTGGTGTTCCTCGCGCTGATGACCGTGCTGATGTCCGGGCAGCTCACCTTCCCGCTCATCGACACCCTCACCCAGGGCGGCCCGGACTCGGCCACGACCAACGTCTACTACCTGCTCTGGGAGTGGGGCTTCCAGAACTTCGACGCCGGCTTCGCGGCCAGCGCCGGGTTGCTGTTCTTCGTCGCGTTCGGGGTGGTCGCCGTCGGGCTCGTCCGCCTCTCCGACCGGCTGACCTTCCACGACAACTGACCTTCCACGACGACTGACCAGGGGGCTCGTCATGGCGGTGGCCGACACGACCGCGCCGGCACCGGCGCGCGGGGGACCATCGCGCGGGAAACCGGCGCGCGGGGAGCCGTCCGCCGTCGCGGACCTCGCCGGCGAGACCGGCGCGCGGGTGTGGCTGCGCACCGCCGTCGGCCACGGCGTCCTCGCCGCGCTCAGCCTCGCCTGCGTCTTCCCGATCTACTGGATGTACGCCACCTCGCTGCGCCGGCCGGAGGAGGTCTACAACGTCTCCCTGTTCCCGTGGCCGCTCTCCGTCGGCAACTACACGCACGTCTGGGACGTCATCCCGATCGGCCGGCTGATCCTCAACACGTTCGCGGTGGCCGCGCTGATCTCCCTCGGTCAGCTCCTCGTCGGCCTGCTCGCGGCCTACGCGTTCACCGCCTGGCGCTTCCGCGGCCAGACCCTGCTCTACCTGGCCTTCGTCGGGACGTGGCTGGTTCCGTTCCAGGTGACGATGCTGCCGAACTACACGCTGCTCTACCGCCTGGGCCTGCTGAACACGCTCGCCGGCGTGATCGTCCCGAACCTCGCCTCGGCGCTCGGCGTGCTCCTGCTGCGCCAGCACATGGCGAGCTTCCCCCGCGACCTGCTCGACGCCGCCCGGATGGACGGGCGGTCGTCCTGGTCGGTCCTGTGGACGGTCGTCGTGCCCAACCTGCGCGCCCCGCTGGCCGCGCTCAGCATCGTGCTGTTCATCAACGCCTGGAACGACTATTTCTGGCCGGCGCTGGTGCTCCAACGTGCCGACTCCGTCGTCCAGCTGGGCCTGCGCGGCCTGTTCGTCGGCGTGGAGGGCCCCGACTGGGGCGGGCTGATGGCCGGCTCCGGCCTCGCCTGCCTGCCCATCTTCGGGATCTACCTGCTCCTGCAGCGCCACGTCGTCGGCGCCTTCGTCCGCTCCGGTCTCAAGTAAGGGCCGCCGGTACCCATCCGGCGGTATCGTCCGGTGCTGTTCCCGTGGGTGCGTGCCGGCGTGGAACCCGCTCGCCGCAGGTCCGACGTCCCGGGGGTCACCGCATGCGCATCGGTCTGATGATCGGCTCGGACCGGGACCGCGCGGTCGGGGAGCGGGTGGCCGGCTTCGTCGCCGACGCGCGGGCGGCGGAGCGGCTGGGCTTCGCCTCGATGTGGATTCCGCAGGTCCCCGGCGCCTTCGACGCGCTGACCGTCGTCGCGCTGATGGGGTACGCGACCGGGCGGATCGAGCTGGGCACGGCGGTCGTCCCGCTCCAGACCCGGCACCCGGTGGCGCTCGCGCAGCAGGCGCTGTCCACGCAGGCGGTCTGCGGCGGGCGTCTCGCGCTGGGAGTCGGGCCGTCGCACCACTGGATCGTCGAGGAGCAGCTCGGCCTGCGCTACGAGCGCCCGGCGCATCTCGCGCAGGACTACCTCGAGGTGCTGAACGCGGCGTTCGCCGGCCGGAACCGGATCGACGTCGAGAACGACACCTACCGGGTGCACAGCCCGCTCGACGTCACCGACGGCGCGCCGCCCGCGATCCTGCTGGCCGCGCTCGGGCCGGTCATGCTGGGCATCGCCGGGGCGCACGCCGCCGGAACGGTCCTGTGGATGGCGGACGAGCGGGCCGTCGGGGACCACGTGGTCCCGCGGATCACGAAGGCCGCCCTCGACGCCGGCCGCCCGGCACCCCGGGTCGTCGCCGGCATCCCCGTGGCGCTGTGCCCGAACGGCGAGGCCGGCGCCGCGCGCGAGCTGGCCGAGCGGACCCTCGGCCACGCCGAGACCTCACCGAACTACCTGCGGCTGCTCGAGCGCGGCGACGCCCGGGGCGTGGGCGACGTGATGGCCGCCGGCGACGAGGCCGCCATCCTCGACCGGCTGCGGTCCTACCGCGACGCGGGCGTCACCGACCTCGCGGCCCGCCCCATCCCGCTCGGTGCCGACCCCGCCGCCCGCGCCGCCTCCCGGCGCCGGACGACGGAGTTCCTCGCGACGCTCGCCCCGGAGCTCTGAGCGCGGCGCCGGACCGTCCCGGTTCCGGTCAGCGGTCCAGGGACTCGATCAGGACGGTGTCGTGTTCGGCGGCCACGAAGCGGGGGTGGTCGAGCAGCTGGCGCAGGAAGCCGGCGGTGGTGACCACCCCGGGGCCGTCGGCGTGCAGCTCGTCGAGGGCGCGGCGCATCCGGGCCAGGGCCCGGGGGCGGTCCGGCGCCCAGACGACCACCTTCGCCACCAGCGAGTCGTAGTAGGCCGGGATGCGGTAGCCGGGGGCGGCGTGCGTGTCGACGCGGACGAACGGGCCGGCCGGGACGGTGAACTCGGTGAGGGAACCGGGCGTGGGGGCGAAGTCGCGGCGCGGGTCCTCGGCGTTGATCCGGCACTCGATCGACACCCCGCGCGGGTCGACGTCGTCCTGGGTGTAGCCCAGCGGCTCGCCCGCGGCGATCCGGATCTGCTCGGCGACCAGGTCGAGCCCGGTGACCATCTCGGTGACCGGATGCTCCACCTGGAGCCGGCAGTTGACCTCCATGAAGTAGAACCGGCCCGCGCCGTCGACGAGGAACTCGAAGGTGCCGGCGCCGACGTACCCGCTGGCCAGGGTGCCGCGGACGGCCGCCGCGCACAGCGGCTCGACGATCTCGGCCGGCAGGGCGGGGGCCGGGGTCTCCTCGACCAGCTTCTGGTGCCGGCGCTGCAGCGAGCAGTCCCGGGCGCCCAGGTGCACGGCGTTGCCGTGCGCGTCCGCGAGCACCTGGACCTCGACGTGCCGCGCCGAGGCCAGGTAGCGCTCGACGTACAGACGGCCGTCCCCGAACACCGCCTGGGCGGTGGAGCGGGTGTGCCGGTAGGCACGCGCGAAGCCGTCCGGGTCGGGCACGACGCTCATCCCACGCCCGCCGCCGCCGGCCGCCGCCTTGATGATGACCGGGTAGCCGATCTCGGCCGCCACCTGCGCGGCCTGCTCGGGATCGTCGGGGGTGCCCCGGCTGCCGGGCAGCAGCGGCAGCCCGGCCTCGGACATGATCCGCCGGGCGACGGCCTTGTCGCCGAGGCGGGCCATCACCTCGGCCGGCGGGCCGATGAACGTCAGGCCCTCGGCCGCGCAGATCTCGGCGAAGTCGGGGTTCTCGGAGAGGAACCCGTACCCGGGGTGGACGGCGTCGGCGCCCCGGATCCGGGCGGCCTCGACGACCGCCGGGATGTTGAGGTAGCTGTCCCGGGACGGCCCCGGGCCGATCTGGACGGACTCGTCGGCGAACGAGACGACGGCGGAGTCCCGGTCCGCCGACGAGTGCGCGGCGACCGTGGCGATGCCCAGCTCGCGGCAGGTGCGCGCGACCCGCAGCGCGATCTCCCCCCGGTTCGCGATCAGAACCTTCTTGATCACGAGGTGCTGCCGGCGGGTGTCGAGACGTCCAGGGTGAGCAGTGGCTCGCCGTACTCGACCGGGGTGGCGTCGGCGGCGAGGATCTCCCGGACCCGCCCGCCCCGCTCCACCTCGACCGGGATCATCAGCTTCATCGCCTCGATGATCCCGACCTGCTGGCCGGCGACGACGGTGTCCCCGGGGCGGACGAACGGGTCCGCGCCCGGCTCGGGCGCGTGGTAGAAGACCCCGACCGTGTGCGCCGGGACGACGAACGCGAGCCCGTCGTCCGCCGGACCGGCCGGAGCCGCGGCCGGGGCTCCGGTGCCGGCCGCGGCAGCCGACGCGGCGGGGCTGTCGCTGTCGCGCGCCGCGCCGCCGCCCGCGCCGAGGCCGGCGGAGCCGTTGGCCCGCGGGGGTGTGCCGTGGTGACCGGGACCCTCCGGGCCGGTGGCCGCGCCGGGCACGGCCCAGTCGACCTCGAGGGAGACGTCACCGACGGACAGCCGCACCCGGCTGGCCGGCCGCGTGCCGCGGGCGCCGATCTCCAGCGCCTCGTGGCGCAGCACCGCCAGCACCGCGCCGATGTCACCATCCCCGTTCGCCGTCGTCGTGATCCGGCCGTTGGCCGTGGACGTGGTCATGACACGCGCCTCGCCTCGTCGAGATCGGCCGGGGTGCGTCCCGCGCCGAGTGGTGGCCGTGCCGCCGGGACGACGGGTGCCGGGGTGGCCCCGCCGGCCGGGGCCGGGGTGCCGAAGCGGCGGAACCGGGCCCGCCGGGCGGTCACCAGCGTCGGCGGGTCCAGCGGGGTCAGCTCAGCGAGCGTGCCGGTGAGGGCGGCCCGCAGCGCGTCGGCCGCGGCCAGCGGGTCGACGTCCGCGCCGCCGTCGGGTTCGGGGATGACCCCGTCGACGATCCCGGCGGTCAGCAGCGCCCGGGCGTCGACCCGCAGCGCCGCCGCGGCGTCGGGGCCGGCCGAGGGATCCTTCCACAGGATGGCGGCGCAGCCCTCCGGGCTGATCACCGAGTAGATCGCGTTCGCGCACATCAGCACCCGGTCGGCGACGGCCAGGGCCAGTGCCCCGCCACTGCCGCCCTCACCGGTGACGACCGCGACGACGGGCACCGGCAGCCCGGCCATCAGCCGCAGGTTCTCGGCGATGGCGACGGCCTGCCCGTTCTGCTCGGCCTCGATGCCGGGGTGCGCGCCGGCGGTGTCGATGAGGGTGATCACCGGCAGGCCCAGCTTGGCCGCCAGCCGCATCACCCGCGCCGCCTTGCGGTAGCCGCCGGGGGAGGGCATCCCGTAGGAGCGGGTGGCGAGCTCGGTGGCGGTGTGGCCCTTCTGCGTCCCGATGACGACGACGGGTGTCCCGTCGAGGCGGCCCAGCCCGGCGACCATCGCCGGGCAGTCGGTGGCGGCCCGGTCACCGTGCAGCTCGGTCCAGTCCTCGACCAGCGCGCCGACGTAGTCCAGTGTGCTGGGCCGGCCCAGCCGGCGGGCGAGCCGCACGGCCTCCCACGGATGGCGGTCCGCCAGCCGCGCCGGATCCCGCACCACACCGTCACCCTCGTCGCCGGGCGTGACCGGCACGGACCCGGGGCGGCGGGTGGCGACGCCGAGCAGGCGGGCCAGCGTCGGGCGCAGCTGCGCCCGCGGGCTGATCAGGTCGACGACGCCGTGCGCCAGCAGGAACTCGGCGGTCTGAAAACCCGGCGGCAGCGTCTGGCGGATGGTCTGCTCGATCACCCGCGCCCCGGCGAAGCCGAGCCGGGCCCCGGGCTCGGCGATGATGACGTCGGTCAGCGTCGCGAACGACGCGGCGACCCCGCCGAACGTCGGGTCGGTGATCAGGGAGACGGTGAGGACGCCGGCCTCGTCGAGCTGGCCGATCGCCTGGGCCGTCTTCGCCATCTGCATCAGCGACAGCGCGCCCTCCTGCATCCGCGCGCCGCCGGAGGCGGTCACCAGCAGCAGCGGGGTGCGCTCACGCAGCGCGATCTCGCACGCCCCGGTGATCGCCTCACCGACGGCGGCGCCGAGGCTGCCGCCGAGGAAGCGGAAGTCCATCACCGCGGTGACGACCGGGGCACCCTCGATCCGTCCGCGGGCCACCACGACCGCCTCGGACAGCCCGGTGGACGCCCGCGCCGAACGCAGCCGGTCGGCGTAGGGCCGGGTGTCGACGAACTCCAGTGGGTCGGCCGCGGTGACCGGGGTGTCGACCACCTCGACGGAGCCCTCGTCGAGCAGCAGCGCGACCCGCTGCGGCGCGGTCAGCCGGGCGTGCCAGCCGCACTCGGGGCAGACGTGCCCGCCGCGGGCGAACCGCCGGCCGTAGATCATCCGACGGCAGCCGTCACAGACGAGCCAGGCCGGTGTGTCGAGGCCCGCCGGGTCGAGATCCGCCGCGGGCCGTTGCCGGGTTGCCGATGCTGTCATGGTGCCTGCTCTCCCGGATCGGAGTCTGGTCGCGGCGGGTGCGGCCGCGGCACGTAGGTCGTTGCGGGGGCCGGAAGCCGGACGCCGGCCTGGGCCAGTGCCGCGACCCGGCTGGTGAACGCCGCGCCGCGCATCAGCTCGGTGGCGATCGCGGCGGCGTGCCGGTTCGCCAGCGGCTCGAGCGCGCTGGCGCGCACCCAGGTGTTGAAGGCGCCCATCGCCGGGCCGCACCAGACCTGGTAGTCGGCGACCCGGTCCGGGACACCGCTGATGCTCCAGCCCGACGACAGCCCGAGATACCAGCGGAACACCAGCGCCATCCGCCGTTTCGGGTTCTCCCGCGCGCGCTCGATCTGCTCGGGGTCACGGGTGCTGAAGAACGCGACGGTGTCCGCCCAGACCTCGTCGAGGGAACGGCGGAAGATCCGCTGCTCCAGCCCGGCGCGCTCGTCGGCCGGGATCTCGTCGAGGCTGTCGAAACGGCGGTAGAGGTCGTGGAGCCGGCGCGCCTTCGACGCGAACATGGTGCCCCGGCCCAGCACCTGGACCTCCGCGCCGATCTCGAACATGTCCGCCGACGGCGCCTGGACGCAGTCGGTGACGCCGGCCTGCGCCAGCAGCGTCTTGGTGGCCGGCGACTGCGCCGCCTCGACGGAGGCCTGGTTGACCGAGCCGGTCACCACGTAGTCCGCGCCGAGGGTGAACGCGGCGGCGACGGCGCGCGGGGTACCGAGCCCGCCGGCCGCGCCGATCCGCACGCCCCGCCCGCCGGACTCCCGGCGCAGGCTGTCGCGCAGCGCGAGCAGCTCGGGCAGCAGGACGGGCAGCGGCCGGCGGTCGGTGTGCCCGCCGGAGTCGGCCTCGGCGGTGACGTCGTCGGCCAGCGGCACCGTCGCCGCCAGCTCCGCCTGCTCGGCGCTGACCAGCCCCTGCTCGACCAGTGGACGCAGCAGCGCGGCCGGGGCGGGCCGCAGGAACAGCTCGGCGACCTCGGTGCGCGACACCTTGGCGACGATCCGGTTGTCGGCGACGACCCGGCCGTCGGGACCGCGGCGCAGCCCGGCGGCCCGGTAGCGCAACACCTGCGGGGTGAGAGCCAGGAACGCCGACGCCTCGACACAGCGCACCTGGTGGCGCAGGCAGGCGTCGACGACCTCGCGTTCCATCGCCGCCTCGGTCGGGCTGTGGATCAGGTTGCAGCCGAACGCCAGCCCCGGCGCCCGCCGGCGGATGTCGGCGAGCGCCTCGTCGACCCGGGCGGCGACGACGCCGGCCGCGCCGAACGAGGCCAGGAAACCGGCCCGGGCCAGCGCGACGACCAGGTCCGCCGACGCGATGCCGTTCGCCATCGACCCGGCCATGTACGCCTGGGTCACCTGGTGGTCGCGGCGGAACGCGGGAGCGCCGAGCCGCTCCGGCGGCAGCGGGCCGACGGCTGCCAGCACCCGCCCGGCCGCCGCCGCGGCCCGTTCGTCTCCGGTGACGGCGAGCCCCGCCGCGTCCTGGACGACGTAGCAGGGCCGGTCCAGATCGGCGAGCACCCGGTGGATGTCGGCCGGCCGGCGGGCGAGAGCCCCGGGCACGCCGGGCGTGCCGGGCGGGGCCGCGCCCGGCAGGGTCGCGCCGTCCGCCGTGGTGGCGGTCGGGCCGGGGCCGGGGCGGGCGGCGTGCGCGACCGGGGTCACCATGCCGGGGCCCCCTCGTCGCGCAGCTCCACGGCGATGTCGGTCAGTTCGTAGATGCGCATCGTCGGCTTCCACAGGCTCGCGTCGGCGGTGACGCGGACCCGTCCGGGCCGGTGGCTGACGTCCTTGATGTGGACCTCCAGGGTGAACGTCCCGTCGGAGGGCAGGAGCTGGCCGCGGTACTTCCACTGCAGGGGCACGCCCACCGGCAGCACGAAGCCGGGCCGGGCGAGGCCGGCGAGGTGGCCGGCGTCGATGACCCACTCCTGCATGGCCTGGACGACGGCCTCCACCCCGAGGGAGCCGGGGATGACCGGGTCGAGGTAGAAGTGCCGGGCGAAGAACCAGTCCTGCGGGTCGATCGGCCGCTGCGCCCGGAGGTAGCCCCGGCCGAACCGGCCGCCGCCGTCCACGACCTCGACGTCGTCGAGCAGCGCCAGGTGGCCGCGGGCGCACAGCGGCGCGGCCGGGTCGGCGCGGCGCGCGGCCACGTCGATCAGCCGCACCGGCGGGCGGTCCCGCTCGTCGAGGGCGTCCAGCCAGGTCGGCTCCAGCCGGCCGCCGTCCAGGCCGGTCTGGCGGGCCAGCGCCGGGGCGTTGAAATACCCGAACATCGACTCGCCGGTGTAGAACGGCTCGCCGTCGACGGCGAGGGAGTAGGAGAAGTCCTGCAGGGCCGTGCCGGGCATCGGGTTGGTCGACAGCAGCGTCGAGTGCTGGCGGATCGTCGCGTCGCGCAACTCGACCTCGCGCAGCACGGTCGCGCTGCCGCCGAGGTTGCGCAGGCTGTAGTCCTCCGCCGGCTCGGCCACGGTGGCGCCGAGGTAGTAGCCCAGCATCAGCGCGGCCTGCAGGCTGGTCTCCATGTAGACGCAGTTCGGCATGGACGCGTTCGCCGTCTCGGTGAAGTACCAGCAGTCGGCCGCCGCGTCGTACTCGGTGACGTGGGTCGCCCCGCCGCGCAGGTCCCCGCGCCGGGAGTCCATCGCCATCACCCGGTCGACGAGGCGCAGGCCGCCGCCGGGCAGCCGGGTCGCGCGCCGCCCCCGGTAGCCGGCGAACTCCGGCCCGAGGCCGATGCCCTGGTCACCGCGTGCGCAGTGGGCCATGTGGAACTCGCTGAGCAGCGCCCGCTCACCGGTCGTGGTGCGCCGGCCCAGGAACGCCGGGACGGCTCCGCCGTGCTCGGGGCCGATCGGCGCGCCCGGCCGCTCCCGCACGGTCACCGCGACGTCGCGGACCTCGGCGACGAGCCGGCCGCCCGCGTGGATCATCGCGCGCACGGCGAGCCAGGGCCGCGCGATCAGGTCGACGGCGGTGACGTCGAGGACGAGCTCACCGCCGGTGCCGTCCCAGCCGCCGCCGTCGGCGGTGAGGGCCACCGTCGGGGCGGGCGGCGGGGCGCCGGTGCGCGGGCCGCCGTCGGCGTCCTCGGCCGGCGGGCCGGGGACGAACCGGGCGTCGGCGAGGCACAGGTGCAGGCCGGCGTAGAGGGCGAACACCTTGGCGGCCTGCGTGGCCGCCGCCTGGAGCGCTTCGGCCAGCGGTCCGGCGCCGGCCGGGCCGGCCGGTGAACCGGCGCCGGCCGGGCCGGCCAGGGGGCGCAGTCCGGCGTGCAGCGAGCCCGCGGTGCGGCTCCCGCCGCGCAGCCGCAGGTCCGCCACCCAGGTGAGCAGCGTCGCCTCGCCGGGCTCGGTGAGGCGGACGTCCGGGTTGACGCCCTGCTGGTCGTAGGCCGGCCCGAAGACGCCGGCCACGTCGCCGCGGGCCAGCGCGGCCAGGTCGGCCTCGGTGAGCTCCCGGCGCTCGGAGCGGGCGAGCGGCTTGAACGCCGCCTCCGTCGCGACCGGATCCGTAGGCGCGACCTCCGGTGCGACCGGCCCGGTCGGAACAGCCGGCCCGGCCGCACCGGCTGCCACGGCGGGCCCGGCTGTCACGGCGGGCCCCGCGGGTGGTGCGGTGAGCGCGGACGGCGCGGACGGCGCGGACGGCGCGGCTGGCCGGCTGGCGGCCAGTGGCCGGCCGGGTCCGGAGAGGCTGAGCCGGGTGAGCGCGAGCTGCGCGTTCAGCGCGGATTCGTGCGCGGCCACCACGACCGCGCGCACCTCGCGTACGACCTGCGCGATCCGCCCGGCGGAGCCGGCCGGCTCCGCGCCGGCCGCAGGCACGGCGGCCGGTGCGGCCGGTGCCGCCGGTGCGGCCGGTGCTCCTGGTCCCGCGACGGTCAGCCGCAGGCTGTCGAAGGGCTCCCCGTCGAACGACAGCTCGTCGTCCGCGAGGTCCGCGACGAACGGGGTCGCGGGTACCGGTCCGGTCATCTCGACTGTCATGCGGACACCTCCTCGTGCCAGCTCGCGGTGCCCTCGGCGAACTTCGTCGCCATGTCGGGCGTCCCGATCATCGCCACGTCGTGCAGGCGGACGAGGATCCGTCCGTCGCGCCCGACCGCGGTCACCCGGCTGGTGACCCCGGTGTCGCGCACCACCGCGTTGTCGATCACCACGGCGAAGGGCTCGCCGGCGGGTAGCGGTGCGCGGTAGTCGATCCGTCCGACGGCCAGCGGGAGGCATGCCTGGCCGGTCAGCCACCGGCCGAGCACGGACGGGCCGTGCAGCAGCAGGTCGGCCAGCACCGGGTCGTGCAGCGCGCCGGCGAACGCGCCCCGGCCCACCGCCGACCCGTCCAGGCGGCACTCGACGACCAGCCGGTCGTCGCCGCGCGTCACGATCCGTCGGATGCCCTGCAGCAGCGGGCCGTGGAACAGCGTCGCGCCGGTGTAGATCTCCAGGCCGTCCTCGGGGCCCGGCGCCGTCCACGCGGCGTGCAACCGGGGCCAGTCCTCGACCTCGGCGGGTGCCGGCGGGGCGGCGGCGAGCACCAGCGTGGCGGCGTACCGGGAGAGCCCGGTCGGCAGCGCACCGGGGCTGCGCACGCTCGCCTTCACGACGACCCGTCCATCCGCGCCGCTGCCCTCGAGCTCGGCGGCCGCGGTGTGCACGCGGAACATCAGCTCGCCCGTCCCGTCGAACACGACCCCCTTGTGGACGTCGAACCCACGGACCTCGACCACCGTCAGCCCCGGGTGCGCCCGCTCGGCCAGGTTGACCATCCAGCCGAGCCCGAACGTCGCGGGCAGCACGGGGAACCCGCCGACCTGGTGGTCGCGGATGACCGGGTGCCCGGCGATCTCGCCCAGATCGCGGCGGGCGACCAGCGCCGGGGCGGTGCGGACGTCCGCACCGCCGGTCAGCGCCTCGGCGGAGCCGACCAGGACGCACACGTCGTCCACCCGGGCCGGCTCGAACTGGGCGGCGAACGCCTCGGCGCCCGCCACCCGGTCGATCAGCGCGACGCCGCGGGACTTGAACAGCTCCCGCAGGTCGGCGTCGACCATCCCGCCGTCCCAGGCACCCCAGTCGATCGCGGTGACGTGCCGGCCGGGGTCGGCGTGCTTCCACCCCGCGGCGAGGCGGCCCAGCGCCTCGTTCGCCGCGGCGTAGTCGGCCTGGCCGGGGTTGCCCATCAGCCCGGCCACCGAGGCGAACAGCACCAGGTGACGCAGGGGCGAGTCCGGCTCGCCGCCGGATGTGCTGTCGCCGAGCGCGTCGAGGACGTTGCGCAGTCCGGTCAGCTTCGGCGTGAGGACGCGGCGGACCGCGTCGGGCGTCTTGGCCGTCAGCGCGCTGTCGGCCAGCGCGCCCGCGCCGTGCACCAGCGCGGCGGCGCGGCCCCGGTACGGCTCCAGCGCGGCGCGCACCGCGGCCGCGTCGGCGATGTCCACGGCCAGGTAGACCGCGTCGGAGCCGGCCGCGGCGAGCACGGCCAGGGTCTCCCGGATCTCGCGGCGGGCCAGGACGTCGCGGCGGGCCGCCTCGGCCTGGCGCGGCGTCGGACGCGGCCCGCGGGGGCCTGCCTGAGCGGCCAGGGCCTTCGCGGCGGCGGCGAGCAGGCCGGTGTCGGCGACACCGGTCGCCCACTCGGGGTCGCTGCCGGCCGCCGTGCGGCCGAGCAGGACGAACCGGGCCCTGGTCCGCGCCGCGAGGGCGCGCACGCAGTCCGCGGTGACCCCGCGTGCCCCGCCGGTGACGACCACGGTGTCGTCGGGGCCGAGGGCCGGGAGGGCGGCGGCGGTGCCGGCCTCCCGGCCCCGGGCGTCCTCGTGGGCCAGGCCGTCCTCGTAGGTCAGGCTGGCCGAGCCCGCGGCGCCGTCGCCGAAGGGTCCGGGCCGGACGGTCCAGCGTGCCCCCTGCTCGTCCAGGCCGACTTCGGCCAGGCCGGTCGCCGGGTCCCACAGCTCGGTGAGCACCAGCTCCGCGACCGCGGCCGGGGCGTGGGCGGGGTGGACGTCCAAGGCGCGGCAGAACAGCGCCGGCTCCTCGCGCAGCAGCGTCTTGACCACCCCGGCCGCGCCGCCGACGAGGCGTTCCACCGCCGGGGCGTCGCCGCGCAGCCCCAGGCCGCCGTCGAGCCGGGTGACGGCGCAGAACGCCGCCCGCCCGCCGCGCGCCGCGGCCCGCGACAGCGGCCCGGCGGCGTGCTTGGCGACCAGGACGGTGTCGGCGAGCCGGCGGATCCCCGCGGACCAGGCGTCGCCACCACCGTCCGTGTTGACCAGCAGGGCGCACAGGTCGACGGCGCCGTCGCCGCCGAGCGCGCCGGCCAGGGCCCGTTCGACCTCAGCCGAATCCCACCCGTCGAGCGGGTCGGCCTGGCCGGCGTCGTCGCCGGCCGTGCCGCCGTTGCCCGCCGTGCCGCCGTGGTCGGGTAGCCGCACGGTGCGGACGGTGAACCCGCGGGCGGTCAGCCCGTCGGCGAGCGCCGCCAGCCCGGCTGCTGGCGTGTCCTGCCCGGTCGTGTCGGGGCCGGTCGCGTCGACGAGCACGGCGACTGGGTCGGGCCCGAACGGGGCGGCGTCCAGGACGTCGACCGGGGCGGCCGGGACCAGCTCGACCGGCCGGTGCGGGAGCGCGTCGGCGGTGCCGCTGCGATGACCGTTCAGGCCGGTCGTCGCAGTCGGCTCACCTCCTTTTGGGGAGGCGGCCCCGTTCGTGGTGCCGTCGGGCGCCGGGTTCACCGGTCCCAGGGAGGTGAGGACGTAGTCGGTGATGTGGTTGAGGGTGCGCATTTCGGCGAGGTGTTCGGGGCCGACGCTGGGGAGGGTGGGGAAGTGTTCCTGGAGGGCGCCGAGGATCTGGACTCGTTTGATGGAGTCGACGCCGAGGTCGGCTTCGAGGTCCATGCCGGTGTCGATCATTTCGGCGGGGTAGCCGGTGCGGTCGGCGACCACGCTGAGCAGGGCCGTGCGCACCGTGTCCGCGTCGACTCCGGTGCCACCCGGCGCGGCGGGCGCCGCGGTCGCGGGCTGGGTGGACGTCCCGGCGCCGGCGGCGGTGGTCGGAACGGCGAGGGAGGTGAGGACGTAGTCGGTGATGTGGTTGAGGGTGCGCATTTCGGCGAGGTGTTCGGGGCCGACGCTGGGGAGGGTGGGGAAGTGTTCCTGGAGGGCGCCGAGGATCTGGACTCGTTTGATGGAGTCGACGCCGAGGTCGGCTTCGAGGTCCATGCCGGTGTCGATCATTTCGGCGGGGTAGCCGGTGCGGTCGGCGACCACGCTGAGCAGGGCCGTGCGCACCGTGTCCGCGTCGGGTCCGGTGTCGGCCGCCGTGGGCGTGCCGGGGGCGGGTGAACCGGTGGGCGCGGGCGGGTGGTGGCCGTTGCCGGTCGGCTGTGCCGGCACCGCGACGAGGTCGGCGGCGCCGACGGGCACCATCGCGGGCGCGGCGGCGATCACCGGGGCTGGCGCTGCGGGCCCGACTGGCGCCGCGGGCGGCGGCGCGAGAGCGGCCGGTCCGGCCGCGCCGGTGGAACGGGCGGTGAGCTCCAGCCGGGCGGGCGCACCCGCGGCTGGCTCCGCCGGGGCGTGCCCGCTCGCCGCGAGCTCGAGGCCGGCCAACGCGGCGAGGACCCCGTTGGCGTGGATGTGCGCCCGGCCGGCCGCGAGGCTCTGGTCCCGGACCTGCTCGACCGCGGCGGGCACCCAGCCGGCCTGGTCGCCGTTGCGGGCGCCGTCGCGCAGCAGGCCCACCAGCTCCTCGGTGACCCGGAGCTGACCGTCCAGGTAGCGGCCGTGCAGGTCGAGATGCAGGGCGACGGCCTCGCTGACCCCGGCGCCGGCCGGACCAGCGGCAGCAGCCGCGGGCGGCTCGGCGGCCACGGGCGCGGGCGCGACGAGGGCTGGCAGCGGGGCCTGGACCGGTTCGGTCAGGGCGGTGGGCGGCACGGTGACGTGCGCGGCGGCGGTGTGCGTCGTGGTCGGGTGCGCCGCCGCGCCGTTCGTGGCCGCCGCGGGCACCGAAGCCGCGGCGACCGGGGCGGCGGCCGCGGCGACCGCGGAGACCTGGAAGCCGTCGGTCAGACCCGCCTGGTACAGGGCCCGGCGGGACTGCGGGACGTACTCGGCGCCGGTGAGGGTGACCGTCATCGACGCGCGCCGCGGCGGCTCGGCGTCGCCCGCCGGGTTGGCCGTCGCGTCGTGGCGGTTGAGGCCCGCCAGCGGCAGGCCCAGCACGGCGAGCTGCACGGCGGCCTGCTTGAGCACGACGTCGCCGTCGCGCAGCGGGCCGCCGTCGGTGGAGACGACCGCGACCGGCGCGTCGTCGAGGATGCGCCGGGTGAGCTGGGCCAGCACCTGCTTGGGGCCGAACTCGACGAAGATGTTGCACCCGGCCTCGCGCATCGCCGTGACACCGGCGACGAAGTCGACCGGGGCGAGCAGCTGGCCGGCGAGCACGGCCCGGTTCGCGTCGGGGTCGGGGCCGTAGACGGCGCCGGCCGTGTTCGCGTACACCGGAGCGGTCGGGGCGCCGATCCGGGCCTGCGCCAGGTCCTCGGCGAACCGCTCGACCGCGTGGGCGACATAGCGGGTGTGGAACGCGGCCGAGACGG
This sequence comes from Parafrankia discariae, assembly GCF_000373365.1. Taxonomy (NCBI): domain Bacteria; kingdom Bacillati; phylum Actinomycetota; class Actinomycetes; order Frankiales; family Frankiaceae; genus Parafrankia; species Parafrankia discariae. The sequence goes on along the minus strand of NZ_KB891148.1, from coordinate 28,579 downwards.
GCAGCAGCCGGCCGGTCATCCCGCGCCGGGCCAGTTCCTCGACGACCGCCTCGACGGCCTGCGTCCCACCGCCGACGACCACCTGGTCGGGGGCGTTGTTGTTGCATACGACCACGTCGGGGAAGTCGGCCAGGATCTCGGTGATCTGCTCCCGGCTCGCCTGGACGGCGGCCATCGTGCCCGAGTCCTCATCGGCACCCGGCTCGCCGCCGGTGACCGGCTCCGGGGGTGCCATCGCGGCACCGCGGGCCCGGGCCAGCCGGAAGAACTCGGTGTCGTCGAGGGCACCGGCCGCCCACAGGGCGGTCAGCTCGCCGAAGCTGTGGCCGAGGTAGCCGGCGCAGTCCAGACCGAGCTCCCGCAGGTAGCGGAACTGCCCGGCGGAGAGCGCGCCGATCGCCGGCTGGGCGTACCGGGTGGCACGCAGCCGCGACTCCTGCTCCTGGCGAACCTGCGGGTCCGAGACGGGCGGCGGGTACATCACGGCGCCCAGCCGCGTGTCGTCGTCGGCGAACACGGCGTTCGCGTCGTCGAGGGCCTGCGCGACGGTCGGGACGCCGAGGGCGGCGTCCAGGCCCATCTCCACGTACTGGCTGCCCTGCCCGGCGAACAGCGCGCCCACCCGCGGGTCGGGCAGCGCCGCCCGGCGGTAGTACACGCCGGCCGGGTGCGTCCACTGCTCGGCGTCGGGTGCCGCGGTGAGCTGCTCGAGGGCGATGCGGCGCAGGTCCGCGCCGTCGGGAGCGACGCCGTCGTGGCCGGCGGCGGGGGTGACGAACCCGACCCGGGCGTGCTCGGCGGGGATCGGCCCGTCGGCGGGGGGCTCGCCGGCGTCGAGAGCCGCGCGCAGCGCCGCCGGGTCGGGCGCGTGCCACACCCAGGCGCGGGCGGTGCGATGCAGCAGGCCGCCCGCCGGCCGCTCGGCCCGGTGCTCCTCCAGCACGACGTGGAAGTTCGTCCCGCCGAAGCCCATCGCGGACGCCGCCGCGCGCCGCACCGGGCGCCGCGGGTCACGGACCCACGGCCGGGTGTGTGTGTTGACGTACAGCGGGGCCTGGTCGTCGGCGAGCGGGCCGCTGGGGCGCTCGACGTTGATCGTCGGCGGCAGCGTCTTCTGGTAGAGGCTGAGCGCCAGCTTCATCAGGCTCGCGGTGCCGGCCGCGCCCTTGGTGTGCCCGATCTGCGACTTGACACTGCCGATCGCGGCGAAGCGGGCCTCGTCTCCGGCGGCGTCGCGCAGGACGGCGTCCAGCGCGGTCAGCTCGGTGCGGTCGCCGACCGCGGTGCCGGTCGCGTGCGCCTCGAACAGCTCCACCGAGGCGGGCGAGCAGTCGGCGTCGGCGTAGGCGCGGCGCAGCGCGCGCTCCTGGCCCTCGGCCCGCGGCGCGTAGATGCTCTTCGAGCGCCCGTCGCTGGCCGAGCCGAGGCCGCGGATGACGGCGTAGATCCGGTTGCCGTCGCGCTCGGCGTCGGCGAGGCGGCGCAGGGCGAGCATGCCGATGCCCTCGCCGATGAGCGTGCCGTCCGCGCCCTCGTCGAACGGGCGGATCCGGTCGGACTTCGACAGGGCCTGAGTCTTGCTGAAGCACATGTAGCCGAAGATCGAGTTCTCGGTGTCGGCGCCACCGGCGATCATCATGTCGGCCCGGCCGTCGACCAGCTCGGCGATCGCCATCCGCACCGCGGACAGCGAGGCCGCGCAGGCGGCGTCGACCGTCGAGTTCATCCCGCCGAGGCCGAGCCGGTTCGCGATCCGCCCGGCGGTGACGTTCGCCAGCAGGCCGGGGAAGGAGTTCTCCTCCCAGGGCGCGAACGCCTCGGAGTAGCGGGTGGCGATCGCCTCCGCGTCGTCCTCGGTCAGCCCGCAGGCGCGGACGACCTCGCGCAGCACCGGCGTCGTCAGCCGGGCGGCGAGCGGGTGCATCAGCGGGACGGGACCGGTGACGCCGAGCACGACGCCGGTCGAGTCGGCGTCGTACCACTCCTCGGCGTGCGCTCCGGCGTCGCGCAGCAGGTCGCGGGCGACGACGAGGCTCAGCGTCTGCAGGGTGCTGGTCACCTCGAGCTGGTTCGGGGGCAGCCCGAACTCCAGCGGGTCGAAGGCGACGTCGGGCACGAACCCGCCGCGCCGGGAGTACGTGCGGTCCGGCACGGTCGGGTCGGCGTCGTAGTAGTCGTCGATGTTCCAGCGACTGGCCGGGATGTCCTCGATGCAGTCCCGGGCGTCGACGATGTTCTGCCAGAACTCCCGGAAGTCGTGGGCATGCGGGAAGAGGCCCGCCATTCCGACTATGGCGATGGGAGTGTCGGCCAGTCGCCGAGGCGGTCCGCTCTCGCTCACGATGACCCTTTCGGAACATAAGTTCGGCTGGTTTCGGGCGCGCCGGATCAGCCGGACCGGCCGCACGGGCCGGGCTGGCCGGGTGCGCTGCTGGCTGGTGCGCGGGGCGGGCCCGAGGGATGGTGGCGTCAGTAGAACTGGTAGGTGGCGCTGTTCGGTGGAGCTGGCCGGGGGATCAGTAGGACAGCAGTCCGCCCCCGGCACCGGCGCCCATTCCGGCCGGCTCGCGGCCGACCGGTGCCATGCCGGTGTGGCGGCCGAGATGGTCGGCCATGGTCTCGGCGAAGTGGCGGTGCCCGGCCGGGTTCGGGTGCAGCCCGTCCGGGTCCCACAGCGTGGGCCCGCGCCACTCGGTGGCCGCGGCGATGTCCAGGCACACGGCGCCGCTGGCGGCCGCCGCCTCCTGCAGGTAGGCGTTGGCCTGCGCGAACCGGTCGCGCAGCAGCGCCCGGAACGCGGCCGGGACGGCCAGGTTCCCGGGGATGTCGGGGTAGGTGGCGGTGAACAGCACGGTGTCCGGCCCGGAGAGCCGGCCGAGGACCGCGGCGAGGTTGCGCCGGAACCGGGCCGGCTCGTAGTCGCTGACCAGGTCGTTGACCCCGCCGATGACACCGATCACGGTGGCCCTGGTGACGAGGGCGGCGGGCACCTGACGGTCCAGGATGTGCTGCGTGGTGGCCTGGTGGGTGCCGAGGTTGCGGTAGCCGCCGCGCGGGATCCCGAACAGCTCGGCGAAGCGGGGCACCCAGCCGGCGTAGCCGCCGCCGGGCCGCGGGTCCCCGCGGCCCTCCGCGAAGCTGTCCCCGAGGACCGTCAGCCGTGTTCTGCTCATCGCGCGTTCCTCTCCTCGGCGGCCTGCCCGGCCGGCAGCTGTCCACTGGTGATCCAGCTCGCCGCGGCCCGTCCGATGACCGCGCTGTCCTTGATCCACGCGAAGTGGTCGCGGTGGGCGACCCCCGAGGACTCCACGACGTGCCAGCGGGTCAGCCGCGCCGCGGGCATCCGGGAACAGAGGAAGTCCACGTTCGAGCTGGGGCCGAGCCGGTCCTCGTCCAGCGAGATCGCCAGCACCGGCCGGTCCAGGGCGCGCAGCGCGTCGTCGTGGCGCCGCGACGAGCCCTTGGGACGGCACCAGCTCGTCCGGGACTGACGCGCCCAGTCGACCATCACCTGGCCGGCCATGGCGCCGCCGATGAGCATGCCGCCGGGCCAGTACCCGCGGACCCGGGAGACCAGGCCGATGGTCTGGATCTTCCAGAACGCCTCGAACCAGTTGCGCCGTCCGAACGCCTTCCAGTACGGCGTGCCGGTGCCGATGGTCACGACGCCGGCGATCTCGCCCGGCGCGGCCGCCGCGTGGAAGAGCGCGAGCTGACCACCGAGGCTGTGGCCGAACAGGTACAGCGGCGCCCCGGGGAAGCGGGCCCGGACGGTACCGACGGCCGCGGGCAGGTCGACCTCGATCAGCTCGCGGTAGCCGAAGTTCGGCTGGTCGCGCAGGGCGGGCTTGCTCTCGCCATACCCGCGCTGGTCGAAGGTGGCCACCGACAGGCCCGCCATGAACAGCGCCTGGGCCATGGGCAGGTAGTACTTGGCCTTCAGGGCCATCGCCGGCAGCAGCATGACGACGGGTGCCATCGGGTCGGGCTGCGCCAGCACCCGGACCATGAGCGTGATCCCGGCGGAGACCGGCACCGGCAGCTTCTCCGGCTTGGCGGGCGCCGCGGTCGCCGCGGGCGCTGCGGTCTCAGTGGGTGGTGCCGTCTCAGCGGGCGCTGCCGTCTCGGTGGGCGCCGCGGTTCCGGTGGGGTCGGCGGGGGTCGTCGACTCGGTGGTCGGCATCGTCAGTCTCCGGCGATCGCGCAGGCGTAGTCGAAGTGGAACCGGGCGACGAGCACGTCGGCGTCGTCGTAGAGCAGCGCCTTGACGTCGAGGTCGAACCGCTCCGGCCCGGTGCCGGTTAGGACCCGGCGGGCCTCCCGCTCGTCGACCAGGCCGATCGCCCGCACCCGCCCGTTGGCCGGCTTGCGGAACGTCGAGCGGGCGTCGCGGACGACGAGGTACTCGAACCGGCTCAGCCGCGGCGCGAGCGCCCCGGCGACCGCCGCGGCGCCGGCGAGGTCGGCGGCCAGGAACAGCGCGCCGGCGTGCACGGTGCCGAGCTGGTTGGTGAGATCGGGCCGGTCCGGGATGATTACCATCGAGCGCTCCGCGTCGATCTCGGTGATGTCGATGCCGACGAACCGCCGGAACGGCACGATCGCGTTCGCGATCTCCCGGATGCGCTCGAGGTCGGGCGCCGCGGGGTCGGCGGTGGCCGCGCCGAAGACGGCGAACGGCCCGGGCCGGCTCTCCCCACCCGCCGCCGCGCCGGGCTGGCCGGAATTGGACGCCGTGGTCGGTGCGGACGTCGGTGTCATCGCGTGTCCTCTCCGGTGATGGCCGGCTGGTGGGCGCGCAGCACCCGCTTGGCGATGGAGGTGCGCAGGACCTCGGACGAGCCCTCGTAGATACGGAACCCGCGGGCCTCGACGAGGAAGCGCGCCACCAGGTGGTCCTCGCAGATCCCGAGGCCGCCGTAGAGCTGCACCACCCGGTCCAGGACCCGCCACACCGCCTCGGCGACGAACGTCTTGGCGACCGCCGCGCCGTGGCGGGCCGCGGAGCTCGCCACGCCCTGCTCGTCGAGCACCAGGGCCACCGAGCGGATCAGGGCACGGGCGGCGAGGATGTCGATCTCGTTGTCGGCGATGTGCGCCTGGGCCATGCCGTGCTCGGAGATCGGCCGGCCGAACGAGCTCCGCCGCTGGATCCACTCGGCCGCCATGCCGTGCGCCCGGGCGGCCACCCCGAGCCAGCTCATGCAGAACGCGAGCCGGGCCGGGGCCAGCCGCACCTGGGCGTAGCGCAGCCCGGCGCCGACGTCACCGAGCACTGCCTCGTCGGGGACGAAGCAGTCGGCGAAACTCACCTCGCAGTGCCCGCCCGGGGCGCTGTGGTCCAGGGTGGGCATGCGCCGTCCGACGGTCAGACCGGGGTTGTCCTGGTCGACCAGGAACATGGTGGTGCCGCCCTCGGTGCGGGCGATGCAGATCGTGAACGCGGCGCCCTCGGCCCCGGTGATGAAGTGCTTCGCGCCGTCGATGACCCAGCCGCCGTCGACCTGGGTCGCCGTCGTGCGGACCATCGAGGGGTCCGAGCCCGCGCCCGGCGCCGGCTCGGTGAGCGCGATCGCCGAGCGGGTCTCGCCGCGTAGCAGCGGGTGCAGGTAACGCTCGGCCTGGCTCGGCGTCGTGACGTCGGCGAGCAGGTGCATGTTCCCGTCGTCGGGCGCCGCGCAGTTCACGGCGATCGGGCCGATGAGGCTCGTCCCGGCGGCCTCGAGCACCTGCGCGAGCCCGGCGTTGTCCAGGCCGAGCCCGCCGAGCGCGACCGGCGTCAGCGGCCCGAAGACACCGGCCGCGCGGGCCGCGCGCTGCAGGTCGACACGGACGTCGTCGTCCATGTGCCGGCCCGCGACGATCAGCTCGCGCTCGACCGGCAGCACCTCCTCGCGCACGAACGCCAGCGTGCGCCGCGCGAGCTCGCCGACGTCGACGGCGCTCGTACCGGAGCCGGTCGTGGCGCCTGCCGGCGTGTCGTCGGGTGTCGTGCCGTTGCCCGTGTGGGGCGCGGCCACCGGAACGGTGCTCATCAGCCGATGCCTCCCGATCCTGGATCAGCCGGCCGACAGCAGACGCTTCTCGGCGGGCGTGCCGACCTCCTCGTAGAGCTCCGCGAGGTTGTCGGGGTGGAAGAAGTCGTGGCCGGGAACACCGCCGGCGATCATCCCGAAGAACTTCTTCGTGTAGCGGGGGCTCTGCGCCGTCGCGGTGAAGGCCGAGTGCAGGAACGGCGGCAGCACGAGGTGCGAGAGCGTGCAGGTCAGCTCGAACGTCCCGTGGCTCTCCTCGTCGCGGATCTTGACGTACTCGGCGGCGGCGTCGTCCAGCGTCCGCTCGCCGGCCAGGCCGGCGTGCAGCCGGTCGGCGAGCAGCTGCGCCTGGGTGAAGGCGTCGGTGATGCCCCAGCCGGTGAACGGGTCCTTGTGGTAGCCGGCGTCGCCGACCAGCGCCCAGCCGGGCCCGTGCGAGCGCCGGTAGTAGTTGTCCGGGTAGCGCATCGGACGGAACTCCTCGACGCGCCGGCCGCGGGCCCGCAGGTCCTCGCCGAGCTCGGGGACGACCGCGTCGAAGATGGCGTGGAAGCTGCCCTCGACGTCGGCGCGGAACTCGCTGAACGCCGAGCGGGGGCGGATGATCGACAGCAGGTGCCGGCCGTCGTGGGTCGGCCAGGTGCCGAACTGCTGCTCGCCGAAGCCGGTCCGGTGCTGGAACGTCCAGTCCAGGCCCTCGTAGTAGGAGTAGTAGATGAAGCCGGCCGCCGGCACCACCCGGTAGAAGTCCGCGCCGACCTTGTCGGCCACGGTGGACGTCCGCCCGTCCGCCCCGACCACGAACGCGGCGCGGAACTCCTGCTCGGGGCCCTCGCCGGCGCGGCCGCGGATGCCGGTGACCCGGCCGTCGTCGAAGAGCAGGTCACTGACCGTGAAGCCCTCGATCACCTCGGCGCCGGCCTCGCGGGCGGCGTCGACCAGCAGCTTGTCCAGGATGATCCGGCGCGGCGAGTAGACCTCGCTGATCCCCTCGATCGGGTCGGCGAAGCCCTCCAGGTAGATGCCGGTGTAGGAGAAGGTGAGGTGGCGCATCGGCGGGACGCCGGTGGCGACCAGGCGGTCCAGCAGGCCCCAGTCGCGCAGCCGGGCCAGGCCGGTCTGGTGCATGTAGTGGGTGGAGACGGTGTCGCTGGGGAAGGTCGACCGGTCCACGACCAGGACCCGGTGGCCCTGGCGGGCGAGCAGCATGGCCAGCGGTGAGCCGGCGCAGCGGGCGCCGACCACGATGACGTCGTACATCCTTGAGTGCTCCCGTCGGTCATGCGGGCGGAGAGGTCATACGGGCGAAGAGGTCAGCGGGCGGGAACGTCGTCCGTCGACGGCGGGTCAGGCCGGGGCCGGGGCGGGCGCGGCGGCCGGGGAGTAGAGCTCCTCGATCTCGGTGGCGAAGGCCGCCTCGATCGGCGCGCGGCGCAGCTTCATCGAGGGCGTCAGGTGACCGGCGTCGATGGTGAGCTGGGTGGGCAGGATCCGGAACCGGCGGATCGACTCGGCCCGGGAGACCAGGCCGTTGGCGTCGTCGACCGCCTCCCGCACCCGGTCGAGCAGGGCGGGGTGCTCCCACCAGCCGGGGGCGGCGAGGTCGATGCCGTGCGCCGCGGCCAGGGCGTTGAGCGCGCCCTGGTCGGTCGTCACCAGGGCGGCGACGTACGGGCGGGCCTCGCCGACGATCATGCAGTCGGCGACCAGCGGGTGCAGCCGCATCCGGTCCTCGAGCAGGGTCGGCGTGACGTTCTTGCCGCCGCTGGTCACCAGGATCTCCTTGCGGCGGCCGGTGATGACGAGGAAGCCGTCGGCGTCGAGGTGGCCCAGGTCGCCGGTGTGCAGCCAGCGGGACGGGTCGGCGCCGGGTTCGATCCGCGGGTTCTGGCCGGCCCGCCAGTAGCCGGGGGAGACGTTGGGCCCGGCGACCAGCACCTCGCCGTCCGGGGTGATCGCCACGGTGGTGCCGGGGATCGGCTGGCCGACCGTGCCGATGCGGTTGGTGCCGGGCTGGTTGACGGTCACCGCCGTCGCGGCCTCGGTGAGGCCGTAGCAGTTCAGGATTCGCACGCCGACGCCGCGGTAGAAGGCGGCCGTGGTCGCGTCCAGCGACGCGCCGCCGCTGATCACGTGGCTCAGCCGGCCACCGAACACGCCGTTGACCCGGCCCAGCGCCGCCGGGGCGGGCCGCCGCTCGGCGGCCGGCAGCCCCGACACCGCCGTGGCGTCGGCCGGCCCGGTCGACGAGCCGTCGACCGGGTCGCCGGCCAGTCCGGCGGCCACCGCCGCCAGCTCGGTGTCGGTGTCGACGACACCGCGCAGCCCCTTGCGGATCTTCTCCAGCGCGTAGGGGACGAGGGCGAGCACGGTCGGCCGGAAGGTCGCCATCGCGGGCAGGATGTCCGGGACCGACGCCAGCAGGCCCGTCCGCGTGCCGGCGTAGAGGCAGGCGACCAGGATCGTCCGGCCGAACACGTGCGCCAGCGGCAGGCAGAGCAGGGTCGACGCCTGCTCGGTCGATCCCGGCGGCGCACCGGCGCCCGCGGTGTCCGGCGAAGGCACGGGGCGCCACACCCGGAACAGCTCGCCGGTGTGCTCGACGGTGTTGGCACTGGAGGCGAACAGGTTGCCATGCGTGAGCAGGCAGCCCTTGGGCATGCCGGTCGTCCCGCTGGTGTAGACGATCGTCGCGAGCGAGTCCGCCCGCACGGCGTCCCGGCGCGCGGTGAACTCGTCCGCCGCGGCCGGCTCGCCGTCGTCGGCGGGGGCCTGCCACCCGTTCAGGTCGGCCAGCGGCCAGGGCAGCGCGCGCAGCGTCCCGGCGCCGGCCGTGGCGACCGCCGTGTGGTGCTCGGGGGTCTCGACGAAGCACCACGACATGCCGGAGTCGGTCACTATGTGGGTGATCTGCGTCGGCGAGGCGGTCGGGAAGATCGGCACGGTGATCGCGCCGAGGGCGAGGACCGCGAGATCGGCGACCACCCACTCGTAGCTGGTCCGGCCGACGATGCCGACGCGGTCGCCCACGCCCACCCCGTGGCCGAGGAGCACCGCGGCCACCCGGCGCACGTGCGCGTCGAGCTCGCGGACGGTGATGTCGTGCCAGTCCGCCCCGGCGGGCCGGCTGAGGATCACCCGGTCCGGATCGGTACGGACGCGGTCGTCGACGAGGGAATAAAGGCCGCGGTCGTCAGGAAGGACCCGGCCCGCTCCCAGGGTGTACTGCTGCACACCGACCACCTACTCGTGACGAGGGTTCGAATATTTTCCGGTGGATTTACCGAGCCCAGTCTCAATGCATCTTCGGTCGGCTGGCAATGTGCTTCTCGCGAACGATCCGTAAACGTCTCCTATCGCCGTCCAACGGGCGGGAGAGATTGATCGATCGTAATTATTTATTGTTGGTGCTGGGCGGATGGGAACGCGTGGGAGCGTGGTGGTGCCATCGGCCGGTTCGGGGGGTCCGCGGTCAGCGGGCGGGGACGGCGGCGCGCAGCCGGGCCAGGGTGGTCTCGAGCTCGGTGTGCTCGATCACCCGCCAGCCCCGGGCCTGGGCCGCGGCGCAGTTGACCGCGAGGTCGTCGATGAGCAGGCAGGCCCGCGGTGGCGTCCCGAAGCGCGACTCGGCGAGCTCGAAGATCGCCGGATCCGGCTTGCGCAGGCCCACCTCGAAGGAGTTGACGGTCTCCTCGAACGGGTCGACGGCCGGTGCCAGCGCCCGCCGGTGCGGTTCCCATTCCCGCACGCTGTTGGTGAGCATGCCGACGCGCACGCCGCTGGCCCGCACCCGGTCCAGCAGCTCGAACAGGGCCGTGTTGACGGTCCGGCCCGCGTACCAGTGGTCGCCGAAGCGGGTCAGGTCGATCCGCGGTGTCCAGGCCGGCGCCAGCTCCGCGGTGACCCGCAGGCCCCACTCGTGCTGGGAGAGCACCCCGAGCTCCAGCGGCTCGATCAGAGTCGCGCCGAAGGACGCCGCGACCCGCCGGATCGCCCCCCTGAGCTCGGATGTCGGCACCCCTGCCGCGCCCGCCACCTGGGCGAGCGAGCCGGCGATGGAGGAGCTGAGCACGCCGCCGTAGTCACACCAGACGGCCCGCACCGGCTCCCGCCCCGCACCGGCCGGCCCTGTCACACCCGCCGCACCTGTCACACCCGCCGGGCCCGCCGCACCGGGACCGTCTGGTCCCTCAGGCATGCGGTACCGCCTCGGCGACCCGGGCGGTGAAGCGGCTCGCGGGAGTGGCGATGTGCACCGGGCCGGCGAAGACCCGTTCGGCGTCCTCCTGGCGGGCCCGCAGCCAGGCCGGCTCGGCGGTCACGAAATGGGTCAGGACGAGCTGGCGCGCGTCGGCCTCGGCGGCGGCCAGCGCAGCGTCGGTGGCGCTGAGATGGCCGTGGTCGGTCGTGTCGGTCAGCTCCAGCGTCGCCTCGGCGAGCAGCAGGTCGACGTCCCGGGCGAACGGCACGAGCTTCTCGGTCACCCCGGTGTCGCCGGTGTAGGCGAGGCTGCCGGTCGCGCAGTCCACCCGGGTGCCGCAGTTGGGCACGGCGTGGCGCAGCTCGTGCAGCCCGACCGTCGCGTCGCCGACGACGAAGGTGTCGCCCGGCTCGTACTCGTGGACGTCGAAGGCCACCTCGAAGGCCCGGTCGAGCAGCGGGATCGTGGTGACGGGGAACAGCGCGGCGAGCGCGCGCAGCCGCTCCCGGCCGCCCCGCGGCACGTACAGCGGCACCGGGGCCCGCTGGACCTGCGTGGCCAGCTCGGGCAGCGTGGGGAACAGCGCGGCGAACCGGCCGTGCCCGGCCAGCAGAGTCTTGCCGACGGGCAGCAGGTCGTAGCAGTGGTCCAGGTGGAGGTGGCTGATGACCACGGCGTCGAGCCGGCGCGGATCGAGGACCGCGCTGAGCGCGGTGGCGGCGCCGGGACCGCAGTCCAGCAGCACGCGGGCCGCCTCGGTCTGCACCAGGTAGCTGGAGCTGCACTGGCCGGCGGCGGGCATCCCCGACCGGCACCCGAGGACAGTCAACTCCATCGTCACGTCCATTCTGTTCGGACCGGCCGTGCGGCCGGCACGGCCACGGACGGCGCCATGACCTCCTCGTACGGCGCGGCGGATCGGCGGAGGCGAATCCGACCGCTCGAGCGATGTTGCGCGCCGGGCCGGTTCTCGGCAACGCATGAATGACGAACGAGCAATTCGGGATGCCAATCGCCAGGCACCGCACCCCACCGCACCGCCCACCGGGCGGGCGGGGACCGGGGTCAGCTCTCCGGTGCCGGTGCCTGGGATGCGGCCGCCGGCGGTGCCGCGGCCGCGGCCGGGCCGGGCTCGGTAAACGGCCCCGCGGCCTCGAGGCAGTCCAGGAAGGCGCCGACCACGGGCTGCGGGTCCGGGCGCCACACGGCGTACATCCCGACCGTCGGGGTCGGGTCGACCAGGCGCACCGCGGCGAGCCCGTGACCGGGCGGATGCGCGCCGCGCGCGGCCGAGGCGAACCCGACCACCGGCTTGGTGGTGACCACGATCCCGGTCGCGCCGGAGTCGTCCACCTCGTCGGAGACGGTCAGCGCGATGCCGCAGCGATCGGCCGCGGCCAGGATCGCGTCGTGCATCGCCGGGCTCTGCTCCCGCCGGAACAGGACACACGGCTGGCCGGCCAGCTCCCGGAACGGCACCTCCGAGCGGGCCGCCCAGGGATGGCGCCGGCTGACCACCGCGACCAGCGGCACGGTGAGCACCCGCTGGGAGCGCAGCTGCGCCGAGGGCGGTCCGGCGAAGACCAGCGCGACGTCGAGCCGTCCCTCGGCCAGCGCGGACAGCTGCGGCCCGCTGCGGGCCTCCCACAGCGTCGTCGACACCCCCGGGTACTCGGCCGCCAGGCGCAGCAGCGTCGGCTGTAGCACCCGCTGGCCGGCCGGGTAGTTGAAGCCGATGCTGATCATCCCCGTGCGCCCCGAGGCCGCCTCGCGGGCGACGGTGACGGCCCGCCGGGTGGCGTCGAGCAGCCGGCGGGCCTCCGTCTCGAAGGCGCGGCCGGCGGCGGTCAGCTTGACCTCGTGCGAGCTGCGCGAGACCAGCTCGACACCGATGTCGCGTTCCAGCCGCTGCAGCTGCTGGCTCAGCGAGGGCTGGGCCAGGTGCAGGCGGGCCGCCGCGCGGCCGAAGTGCAGCTCCTCGGCGATGGCGAGGAACGACGCGAGATATCTCAGTTCCACCGCCGACCTCCCACTGGGCGTGGCTCACGTTACCGGTGGGCGCTAACCGCCGGTAACGCGCATGTGTGGACGGCGGAACGGGAATATGGCATGTTGCCCCGGATCATGCCGGGCGGTGCGCCGGGACGGTCAGCCGCGGAACCGCACGGGCAGCTCGGCCAGCCCCCTGATCAGCAGGTTCGGCTTGTAGGGCGGGTTGTTGTCGGTGATCTCGGCCTCGCTGACCCGACGGATGAACCCGGCGAGCAGCAGCTCCATCTCGAGCAGCGCCAGCGGCGCGCCGAGGCAGTAGTGGTGGCCGAGGCTGAACGACAGGTGCCGGGCCGGCGGGCCGCCCGCCGACGAGGTGAACCGCCGCAGGTCGAGCCGGTCCGGGTCGGGGTAGGCCCGCGGGTCCCGGTTCGCGCAGGCGATCAGCGCGACGACGCCCTCGCCGGGCGCGAACAGCCGCCCGGCCACCTCGAGCTCCCGCTTCGCCGCGCGGGTGTTGAGGTGAATCGGCGAGTCGTAGCGCAGCAGCTCCTCGACGGCCGGCCCGATCAGCTCGGGCTCGGCGCGCAGCAGGGCGAGCTGGTCGGGGTTGCGCAGCAGCGCGAGCATCCCGTTGCCGACCAGGTTCACCGTCGTCTCGTGGCCGGCGATGATCAGTGTGACGCAGGTGCCGAGCAGCTCGTCGGCGGTGAGCCGGTCACCGGCATCCTCGACCTGGGCCAGCGCGGAGATCAGGTTGTCGCCGGGCTCGTGCCGGTGCCGCTCGACCAGCGCGCCGAAGTACTCCAGGAACTCGGGGATGGCCCGGTTGCGCTCCGCGAGGGCCTCCGGTGACATCAGCGCGTCGGGGTCGAACGCCCGGGCCAGCGCCTGCGACCAGACCTGGACGGCCGGGTGGTCGGCGGCGGGCACGCCGAGGATCTCGCAGATGACCGTCAGCGGCAGCGGGTAGGCGATCGTCTCGACGAGGTCGAACTCACCGGCGGCGAGCGCGTTGTCGAGGAGCTCGTCGACCAGCGCGGTGATCCGCGGCCGCAGCAGCTGCACGCTGCGCGGGGTGAAGCCCTTGCTGACCAGGCCGCGCAGCCGGGTGTGGTCCGGCGGTTCCATCCACAGGAACGTGGTGGGGAACGACTCCGCCGGCAGCGTCGGGTGCATCTGGTGCGCTTCCAGGTCGTGCCCCCAGTCCTGGTTCGCCAGGACGGCCACGCAGTCGGCGTGCCGGGTCGCGACGGGCAGCCCGAACGGAGTCGTGTGCAGCGCGCCCGCCTCGCGCAGCCGGCTGTAGACGGGGTAGGGGTCGGGTCTGGTCGCCGGGTCGAACAGTTCGGCCAGCAGTGCGGTCGACTCCTCGCCGGTCGGTCCGGATGATCCGGTGCCGGCCGCCGGGACGGCGGTGGACGTGGTCATCGATTCTCCCATTGCCGCACGGTTGTTACCGCGATAACGCCTCGATGTATCGTCCGCTTTCCTTCCGTTCCCCGGCGGGACGATTAACGCCCCCGATGGATCAATAGCGGCCCGGTATCCGTGTTTGACGGCGCCGGGCGGCGGCGCAAGCATTCTCGCGGAAATGTGTGGACGAACCGCCGCCGGTGAACGGCGGCACGAATGTGTCGGGCGGGACCGGCGCCGAGCGCGCCGCGCGCCGCTGTGAGCCGGTCGGCCGGATGCAGATGGAGGGCCCACGATGCACGACGCTCCGGCGGAGGTGGCGATCCCCGTGCCCCGCGCCGTCCCCGTCTCCCCGCCTGCCGTCTCCCCGCCCGCCGGTGACCTGCCCGTGTGCTCGACGGCCGCCGTCGCGCTGGCGGCGGGCACCCTGCACGGCGGCCTGGCCGCGGTCGCGGCCCGCCATCCCGGGCTGCCCCTCGACTTCCCCTCCGCCGGGGCGTCGCTGACGCTGGGCGAGCTCGTCGCCCGCGCGGACGTCCTGGCGGCTGCCCTGACCGGCACCGGCACCGGGGTCGGGGTCGTCGCCGGTGACCGGGTCGGCGTGCTCAGCGACAACGCGCCCGACTTCCTGGTCGCCCTGGCCGGGGTGAGCCGGGCGGGGGCCGCCGCGTGCCCCCTGCCGCTGCCCGCCTCCACCCGTGACCTGCCCGGCTACGCCGCCCGGCTGGCCCGCGCGGTGGCCGTCGCCGGGATCCGGCTCGTGCTGGTCGGTGGCCGGACGGCCCGGATGGCCGACCGCTTCGCCGGGGCCTTCGACGGCGTCCGCCTCGTCCGGGTCGCCGACCTCACGGCGCCGGACACCGACGGCGGCCCGGCTCCGGCCGGCACCGCTCCAGCCGGCACCGCTCCGGCCGGCACCGCTCCAGCCGGCACCGCCCCGGCCGGCCCGGCGGCGGACGTGTCCCCCGACGAGGCCGCGCTGGTCCAGTTCACCTCCGGCAGCACCGCCGCCCCCAAGGGGGTCGTGTTGACGCACCGCAACATCCTCGCCGGGCTGGCCGCGATCATCGACGGTGTCGCGCTGACCGAGGCCGACGGCGGTGGCATCTGGCTGCCGCTGTTCCACGACATGGGTCTGTTCGGCACGCTCGCCGGCATCTTCGCCGGCATGCCGATGACCGTCTGGTCGCCGGCCGCCTTCGTGAAGGACCCGGCCGGCTGGCTGGCCGACTTCCTCGGCCGTGGCGGAAGCGTCGCGCCCATGCCGAACTTCGCCTACGACCACCTGGCGGAGGCCGTCCCGGCGCCGCGGGAGGCCGGCCTGGACCTGAGCGGCTGGCGGGTCGCCTTCAACGGCGCTGAGCCGGTCGAGCCCGCCTCGGTCGAGCGCTTCCTCGCCATCTTCACCCCGGCCGGCTTCCCGCCGGCGGCGCTGATGCCCGTCTACGGGATGGCCGAGGCCACGCTGGCGGTCACCTTCCCGCCGCTGGGCCGCGCCCCGGTGCACCGCTGGGTCGACCGTGACCTGCTCGCCCGCGACGGCGTCGCGCGGGACGTGCCGGCCGGCGCGCCGTCCGCCCGCGGGCTGGCCGGGGTGGGCCGGCCGGTGCGCGCCATGCGGGTGCGGATCGGCGGCCGGGACGGCACCGGTGTGCTCGCCGACGACCAGGTCGGCGAGATCCAGATCAGCGGCGACGCGGTGACGGGCGGCTACCTGACCGACACCGGGGCGCAGCCGGCCGGCGCGTTCACCGCGGACGGCTGGCTGCGCACCGGCGACCTCGGCCTGCTGCGCGACGGCGAGCTGTTCGTCACCGGCCGGGACAAGGAGATGGTGATCGTCCGCGGGGTGAACTACTACCCGCACGACGCCGAGGAGGCCGCCCGGGACGTCCCCGGGGTGCACCGCCGCCGCTGCGTCGCCTACGCCGACCGCACCCCCGAGGGCACCGAGACGATGGCCGTCCTCGCCGAGACCCCGCTGACCGACGACGCCGGGCGCGCGGCCCTGGCCACCGCGATCCGGGTGGCGGTGACCGCCGCGGTCGGCCTCGCCGAGGTCACCGTCGGCCTCGTCGGGCCCGACGCGCTGCCGCGGACGTCCAGTGGGAAGTTCCAGCGCCTCGCCGCGCGCGCGGCGTGCGTACCGACCTGAGTCCCAGGCCCGTTTCCCAGGCAGGTGGAGGCCCATGCACAGCTACGACGTCTTCCGCCGATACGAGCGCCACGTGTGGCGGCTCGCCGACATCCCCTTCGACGAGGTGCGGCCCGAACTGGTCCGCCCCGAGTACGTCCGGATCGCGCGCGGCGCGGTGATGGGCGAGGCGAACTCGATCGCCGCCCAGCACGGCTTCTTCGACGAGTTCGTCGACGACTACGACTTCTCCGCGTTCATCGCGCTGTGGGGCTCCCAGGAGCTCCAGCACCACTTCGCGTTCCGGGCCTGGCTGGACCAGATCGACGCCCAGGTGGCGCCGGGCGCGGTCGCCGCGATGCGGGAGCCCTACGCGCCGGGCACCACCCCGGCGGCCACCCTGGCGACGAACATCATCTCCGAGCTGACGGTCAACCACGTCTACCGCGCGGTCGCCGCCTGGGTGCAGGAGCCGGTGCTGGCCGCGATCATGACGAAGGCGAGCCTGGACGAGGCCGCGCACGCCCGCGAGTTCATCCACTACACGCGGCGCCGGCTGGCCGATCACCCCGACGAGCTCGCCTCCGTGCTGGAGACGCTGTTCATCTACACCGCCGAGCAGCGCATCAAGCACCCGGTGGGCGTGTTCAAGGGCGAGCTGGAGGCTCTGCAGGACCACGACACCATTGACACCGGGTTCACCTACTTCCTCACCCAGGTGGCGACGGAGGGCGAGCTGGCCCATCTGCAGGACAAGATCCGGCGGGCCTTCGGCGCGCTGACCGGCCTGGACCTGACCACCAACGCCCGGGTCCGCCGCAACCTCGCCGAGGTCCTTGGATGACCGCCGAGCCGACGACCACCGTCGAACCGACGACCGTCGCTGAGCCCGGGGCGTCCGCCGGCGAGCAGGAGCTCATGGTCACCCCGTGGGCCGTCCTGGACGACTACCAGTGCTTCGGCTGCTCCCCGCACAACGCCACGGGCCTGCAGCTGCGGTTCCGGGTGCTCCCGGACGGGCTCGGCACCGTCTTCCGGCTGGGTTCCGCGCACGAGTCGTACCCGGGCGTCGTGCACGGCGGCCTGGCCGGGGTGATCTGCGACGAGACGATGGGCAACCTCATCGTGCTGCGCACCGGGACGCCGGCGTTCACCACCGCCATGCGGCTGCGCTACCTGGCGCCGATTCCGGTCGGCGCCCCGCACGAGTGCCGGGCGCGGATCGTCAGCACCGGGGACACCGGCCTGATCAACGCCGAGGCGGACATCCTCGACGCGACCGGCGGGGTCGTCGCCACCGCCCGCGCCACCTACCGCCCGGTCGCCCTCGAGGCGGCCCGTGACCGCATCACGCTCAGCGACGGCGATGCCGGCCTGCTGGCGGACGTCCTGCGTACGTCGACCCTCGCCGCCGTTCCCGCGACGACCTCCGTTCCCGCGACCGCCGCCGTTCCCGCGACGACCTCCCTTCCCGCGACCGCCTCCGAGGAGTCCTGATGTCCACGACCGCCGAGCCGGTGCTCGTCACCGTCACCCAGATCGTCGCCACCGAGCTGGCGACCACCGCGGACGCCATCGACCCCGACCTCGACCTGCGCACCGTCGCCGGCGCCGACTCGGTGAAGGTGCTGCGCATGATCGCCCGTATCGAGCGGGCCTACGACATCGAGCTCGACGACGAGGACGTCTTCACGGTGACCACCGTCCGTGAGGTGACCGACGTCGTCGAGCGGGCGCTGGCCGAGGGCGCGGCGGCATGACAGTCACCGCCACCACCCCGGCCGGCCCGGCGAGGACCGGGACAGCCGCGGCCGGGGTCGCGGACACGAACCAGCACTACGACCTCGACCCGGAGATCTTCGGCCTGTTCCTGGACCCGCGCCGCAAGTACTCCAGCGGTCTCTACCGCTCCGAGGGTCTGACGCTGGAGGACGCCCAGCTCGCCAAGCTGCGTTTCGTCGCCGACCGGCTCGGGCTGCGCGGCGGCGAGCGGACCCTCGATGTGGGCTGCGGCTGGGGCTCGGTCGTGCTGTACCTGGCCGGCGAGCTCGGCTGCCGCGCCGTCGGGATCAGCCCGGCCGGCCGCCAGCACGCCTACATCGCCGCCCGGGCCGCCGAGCTGGGCGTCGCCGAGCTGGTCGAGACCCGCCAGGGCCACTTCGAGACCCTCGACGTCGAACCGGCGTCGTTCGACGCGGTGTCGCTGCTCGGGTCCATCGTGCACATGCCCGACCTCGACCTGGTGTTCCGCCGGGCGCGGGCGGCGCTGCGCCGCAACGGGCGGCTGTACGTCTCCGAGTCCTGCTTCCGCAACGCGGCCGCGCACACGGAGTTCGACCGGCGCGGCGGCACCGAGTTCGTCCGCGACTCGATCTTCGGCTGGGGGGACATGCGCCCACTGTCCGAGCTGGTCCGCGCCGCCGAGGACGCCGGGTTCTCGATCATCTCCGTGGACGACCTGACCGAGGACTACCGCCGCACCATCGAGGACTGGCTGGTCAACGTTGCCGACCGGGCCGACCGGCTCGACGCGATCACCCCCGGCCTGGCGGCCACCCTCACCCGATACCTCCAGGTCGCCAACGCCGGCTGGGGCTTCACCACGAAGCACTACGCGCTGGTCTGCCAGAAGTCGCGCTGACGAGCCGCGGGAGACGAATGATGACCACCACGACTACTGGGACCACCACGACCACCACGGCCACCCGGGCCCCCGTGCTGCGCGGCCCGGTAGACGGGCCCTTCCTGCCCGCGGGCGACCTGGCCGAGGCCGTGACCGACTTCCACCGCGCCGGCGCCGCCGAGCGTCGCTGGGACGTCGAGACCGCCGTCGACTGGGCCGCGGCCGACGCCGGCCGGCTCACCGACGGCCAGCGTTCCGCCGTCCGCTTCATCACCCTGATCGAGGATCACCTACCGGGCTACTTCGCCGTCTACACCCGGCGGTTCCCGCTGACCGACGAGGTCAGCCCGGAGGACTTCGCCCACCACCGCGAGCTGTACCACTTCACCGTCCGCTGGGCGGTCGAGGAGGACAGCCACGCCCGCGCCCTGTTCCGCTACCAGACCGACTCGGGCATCGCCCGTCCCGACGAGCTGCGCCGCGAGCTCGCCGCCGAGGGCCGCAAGCCCTTCGAGCTCCCGCACGACGAGTCGGTGGCGCTGTTCGCCTACGCGCTCGTGCAGGAGAAGGCCACCCAGATCTACTACCAGCAGCTGCGCGCGGTCGTCGGGGACCCGGTGCTCGCCGAGCTGCTCAACCGGCTCAGCCGGGACGAGGCCCGCCACTTCGCGTTCATGGCCGACATCCTGGAGCGGTACCTGCGGGTGTACGGCGACGCGGTGGTCGAACCGATCCGGGACGTGATCGCCCGCTTCCGGATGCCGCTGGCGGACACGATGCGCGGCTACTGGCGCTGGGCACTGCGGATCGCCGACGCGGCCCGCTACGACCACACCGACGCCTACGAGCACCTGATCCGGATCGTGAACCGCGCCGTCGACGCCCCCTCCGACCGGGTCGACGAGCTGAACCGCTTCGTGGCGGCCTGCCGCACGGCCGCCCCGCCCCCACCCGCCACCCCCGCGGCGGCGCCACCGGCCGCGGCCTCGGCGTGACCGCGCCCGGCGGCGGAAGCGTGCCCGGGGCCGGCGGCGGGACGGCCGGCGGGGGAGCGGGCCCGGGCAGGCGGGGGCACGCCGTCGTGCTCGGTGCCAGCGTCGCGGGCCTGCTGGCGGCCCGGGTACTGGCCGAGCACGTCGGCCAGGTGACGATCATCGACCGCGACGACGTCACCGCCACGGCCACCCCCACCGCCACCGGGACCGGCGGCGCCCGCGGCGGGGCGGCGCAGGGCCGGCACCTGCACGCCCTGATGGAACGGGGCCGCCAGATCCTCGACGAGCTCTACCCGGACTTCACCGCCAAGATCGCCGCCGACGGGGTGCCGACGGCGGAGACCCTCGTCGGCACCCGCTGGTACTTCGACGGCGCCCGCGTCACCCCGGTGCCGACCGGCCTCACCTCGGTACTCGCCAGCCGGCCGGCCCTGGAGGCGGCGCTGCGAGCCGCGACGCTCGGCCACGACCGGATCCGGTGGCTCCCCGAACTCCGCGCGGTCGGCCTCGTCCGGGACGCCGAGCCGGCCGCGCGGGACGGCGCTGTCCGGGGGCGGGCTGTGGGGGGGCGCGTCGCCGGGGTGCGGGTCGAGCCGCTCGCCGGGGACACCCCGGCCCGCGCCCTCGAGGCCGACCTCGTCGTCGACGCCACCGGGCGCGGGTCCCGCGCCGTGGAGTGGCTCACCGACCTGGGCTTCGACGTCCCGCGGGCGGAGACTGTCGGCGTCGACCTCGCCTACGCCTCCCGCACCTACCGCCGCCGGCCCACGGATCTCGGTGGCGACCTCGGCGTCATCATCTCGACGCTGCCCGGCACCCGCGGCGGTGGCGCCGTCGCGCAGGAGGGCGACCGCTGGATCGTGACCCTCGCCGGCATGCTCGGCGACCACCCACCGGTCGACGCTCCCGGCTACGAACGCTTCGCGGCCTCCCTGCCCGCCCCCGACATCCACCGCCTCATCCAGGGCGCCGAGCCGCTCGACGACCCGGTCCGCTACCGGTTCCGGGCGTCGCGGCGGCTGCGCTACGACCTGCTGCGTTCCCCGGCGGCCGGTTTCGTCGCGATCGGCGACGCCCTGTGCACCCTCAACCCGCTCTACGCGCAGGGCATGACCGTCGCCGCGCAGCAGGCCCTGGAACTGCGCGGATGCCTGCGCTCGGGCGGCCTGGACAACCTCGCCGCCCGGTACTTCGCCGCGGCCGCCCAGCCGACCTCGCGGGCCTGGTCGATCGCCACCGACTCCGACCTGCGCTACCGCGAGGTCGAGGGCCGCCGCGGGCCCCGGACCAGGATCACCAACGCCTACATCCCCCGGGTCCAGGCGGCGACCCGCTCCGACCCCGTCCTCGCCCGCAACCTGATCCGTGTGGTCAACCTCGTCGACCCTCCGACGATCCTGCTCACCCCCGCGGCCCTGCTGCGGACCGCCCGCCATGCCCTGACCCGTCATGGACAGTCATGACCCGTCGTGGACGGCTTGTGTCGTCCACCTGAAAAGCGGAAGGTCGGCGGTTCGACCCCGCCCCTGCCCACAGGATCTGGGACAACCCGAACCGCGTCCTGGTCGGGAATGCGGAACGTCGGCGTGATGTCCGACCTTGATCTTACACGGATTTCTTCGATCAGCGTGTGTAGGACTGCCCTGCGCAGGGGCTTGCCGCCCTCTTTCGCCGGAGCTTCCGCCAGCAAGGTCAAGATGAGACCTTGGATGTCGCCGATCTTCGCGAGGGGCACGGGATCGGGTGGTTCCTCCACCATCTCGATTTTGATCTTGTCGTGTTCGTCCTGGACCTGGGTGAGCTGTGTCGCGAGGTCTCGGATGCGTTCTCCGCAGGCGTCCTCAGGCATGGTGCCCTCTTCGAACGCGGTCTGGTATTTGCGGATCTTGCCGCGGATCGCGTTGATCTGGTTTTCCAGCCGGGCGAGGTGTTCGCTGTGGTCTTGCTGGGGTTCCGCGGTTCTGGTCTGGTGGGCGGCGATGGCGGCGTCGAAGATCGTCGAAGTGCTGTAGGTCTTGATGAGGGCGTTGAGGACGGCGTCCTCGAGGGCGTCCGCGGGTAGCCGGTCGTTGTCGCAGCGGCTCTTGCCGAAGCGTTGCCGGTTGTGGCAGAGGTAGTAGCGGTACTCGCGGGATCGTCCGTGGGCGAGGGCTCCGGTGTAGGCGGCGTTGCAGCGGTCGCAGACGACGCGGCCGGTGAGTTCGTACTCGGCGGGGTTCGAGGCGCGCAAGCTGTGATCTCTGGATCGGGCATCGAGGATCTTCGTGGCCTTGGCGAAGGTCTCGCTGTCGACCAGCGGTGTGTGCGGGGCTGGGTGCCAGGAATCGTCGTAGTAGATCTCACCGGTGTAGACGCGGTTGCGGAGCAGGGTCGTGATGTAGCGGTCGGACCAGAGTCCTCCGTCGCGGGTCCGCAGTCCCTTCTCGTTGAGGTGGTTCGCAATTGCTTTGCTGCCGAGATGGCGTCGGGTGTATAGCTGGAAGATTTCCTCGATGATGAGTGCGTGGTCGGGTACGGGGACGAGGAAGAGTTTGTTCTCGTCCACGGTGTAGCCGTATGGGGTCCTGCCGGCATGCCATCCGCCCTTGGCGGACTTCGCGCGCAGCGCCTTGCGGATGCGGTCGATCATGGCGGCGCGTTCGAACTCGGCGAACATGCCCAGGATCTGCATCAGCATGCGCCCGATGTGGGTGGATGTATCGAACGGCTCGGTGGCCGATCTGAACGTGACGCCTGTCTTGTCGAGCTCGTCGACGATCTGGCAGAGAACCCGCAGCGAGCGGGCGATGCGGTCGACCCGGTAGACAAGAAGGACGTCGTAGCGGTGGGCTCGGGCATCCGATATGGCCTGGAGCAGCCCAGGCCGGTCCATCGTGGCACCGGACTTACGGTCGCGATAGATCTTGACGATAGTCCAGCCTGGCTGACTCGCGACGAACTTCCTCAGCCCGGCTTCCTGCCCGTCCAGGGAGTAGGGCTGGTTTTCCTCATCGGTCGAGGCCCGAAGAGAAAGCGCCACCCGGATAGTCGGTTGCGGAATGGTCGATCCCCAGAGGGTGCCGGAGTTCGGCGTGGTCATTCGTCGTCCCGGCTGTCGCCGGTTGCGGGGGTGTCCTGTGGGTGGCGTTCCCCCGCCAGTTGCAGGGGGAGTATGTGGAACATCGGCTTCTCTCGGTCCCATTCTGTGGATTGACGCCGTCGGATCGGCGACGGTGATTGTCGCTCTCCGTATCGGTGGTGTCAAATTGTCTCAATTTCCGGAGGGCTTCCTTGATGAGGAATGGGCCCGTCGGGAGGGAAATGCAGTGCGATGAGGTCGGCGAGTGCTTGAACGGCATCGGCGAATTGCTGGGGAGTCATCGTGGTGAGGAGAGCCGGGCGCAGGGGAGGTAGCCCAGAGATCGACCTGGCCGCTTTTGGCGGCGGCGGTGTACTGGGCGCCGCCGGTTGGTGGGGAGCGGGGTCTTGGCGGACCTGCTCCGCGTGACGGGTGGACCTACGGGGCTGGGTGGGTTCCGTGCCGGACTCCTCGGAGAGATCTGCCGGGTCCGCGCTGCGCTCCTATGGTGAGCGAAGGAACCTGACGGTGATCTGACTGTTGTTGCGTCTGCAACTTGTGTCAGATCACCGTCAGATCACGTTCTCCCAGGTCAGGCCTGTTGTCGGGCCTGCTGGCCGGGCGCAGGTAGGGGCGGCGGGTGGGCTACGTGGCGGGCGCGCGAAGAGGGATGTCTACGGGGGCGGTGACGTGGAGGGAGCGCCGGACGCTTGGGCAGCGCGAGCGCTGTGCAGGGCGACGAGCCCGAGAGGGGATCAGACGGTTGCCGCCCAGGCCGACGATGCGGGCGGCGGTGACGGTGTCCACGAGCGGGTCGTCCGCCGCGCCGGTGGAAATGGACAGCGAGGAGGCTTCCCTCCCGGGGCGGCAGGTTGCCCCGCGAGCGCACTGAGATTGCGGAGAAACGTGTGCGGCGTGGCGGTAGGGCGGATGGTCGATGATGACTCTGGCGTCGTGTTCCGGTAGCGCGGGACAACCGAGGCGGCGGCTGACCATGGAGTGCGGTGGACCGCGATATAGCACGGTCGAGGTTCCCGGTAGCGTTGGTGGGAATTTCACTATGGTTGGGCAGATAGCGAGATTTTCGATCTTGGCGGAGGTGGGAAACGGTGCGGGCGGGCTGTGGCTTCTGGGTAGAGCCCTTGGGCTTCGGGGTGGTTGTGGGCTGGACGGTGAATGGATTGATCCCGCGGCACCTCGGGTCGGGCGGGACGGAGGCCGGGGAGCTCGGTTTCTCCGCAACAGGATCTCGGTGGATACCGCTTGGTGAACGGCAGCTGGCAGCCGGGGTAGCTGTTCGGGTCCGAGTGAACTCCAGGGTGTCTGACGGTGATCTGACACAGATCTGACACCTGATCATTCCCGTCCTCCGAGGCGATGTGTCAGATCACCGTCAGATCACCGTCAGGTCGCTTCCGGACGCCCCTTCGCCTCATCTACCTGGGCGTGGACGAGTGTCAGATCACCGTCAGATGTGGTGTGGCGTCCTTGGAGTCGACGGAACGCTGGCTCCAAGGACGGGAGACATCCATCGTGCTGCGCGACTCTGATAACGCTGCGGAATCATCGTTGGATCGGTCCGAGATCTTCCTGACGCTGCTGGAATCCCCGGGTGGATCGGGGGTGAACGGCGCTGATGTCCCGAGGCAGGCCGACCGGTGGTTCAGCCTGCGGGAGTTGCGGATGGAGATGACTGGGCCGCAGACACCGTTGGCGGCCCGGCCCGCTGCGCGGGCGTCTCTTCCGTGTTCACGGGAGTCGGACACGTGGAATGCCGCGGCAGTGGGGATGGCAATGCTGGTGCTGCGTCATAGCGCCGCAGCGCTGGCCCCTGTCTACCGCGGGGATATCGCCGACCTCGACGCGGAGGCGCTGCCCGGCTTTATCGATGTTTTCGTCGGGCTGCCGGCCGGGGTGCGGGGAATCGGGGCCCGAGTGGTGCTCGGCGGGCACCGGGCGGGCCTGGTGCAGGCGGCCTCCTACCGCAGGGCTGCGATGGACCTGCCGGTGCTGGCAGTGCTGACGCCGTGGCCGTGGACGGAAGCCCAGCGGTTGCTGGCACAGGCGACCGAACGAGAGGTGACCATCCCGGAGGACGCCCATCTGCTGCAGGTGAACCGCCTGCAGAGCGTGAAGTTGGCCCAGCCATCTACATCCGTGCCGTCCCCCTCCGGCGGGGATGCGCGCGCTCCCTCCGACGGCCCCTCCCCCAAGGGCTCCGAAGGCGCTCCGGAGCAGGGCACGGCGTGGACGGCGGCGGCGGCCCGCCTCGTGATCGATCAGGCCGACACCGCCGCGTTGCGGGTCGCCGCAGGCCGGCACACCCGCGTGCTCGAAGCCGGGCGCGATCTCCGACCCGCCCTGCTGGGAGGCAGCCAGTGAGCGGCGCCGAGCAGAGACTGCTGGAAGTGGCCGGGCGGATGACCAGCCGGGACCGGTGGATGTTCGCGATGCTGCACGAGCACCGGGTCCTGACCAGCCACCATCTGACCCGCCTCGCGTTCGACGGCGACCGGATGGCCCGGATGCGACTGGCGACCCTGCACCGGCTGCAGACCGTCGACCGGATGCGCCCCTACTACGGCCAAGGCCGCGGTACCGGCCCCTACCACTACATGCTCGGGCCGGTCGGCGCGGCGATTCTCGCCGCCGGGCGCGGCCAGAGCGTCGCCGACCTCGGCTACCGCCGCGACAAACTGCACGCCTGGGTGAGCTCGCCCCGCCTCGGTCACCTTGTCGGCGTCAACGCGGTCTTCACCGCCTGGGTGTATGCCAGCCGCACCCGCCCCGACAACGAAGGACTGACCGTCTGGTGGTCCGAACGGCGTGCCGCCGCCCTGTGGCGGCAGTGGATCCGCCCGGACGGCTACGGCACCTGGCAGGCCGGCCAGCGCCGGCTCGACTTCTTCGTCGAGTTCGACACCGGCACCGAATCCCTCTCTCAGATCGCGCGCAAGATCCCCGGCTACACGAGGCTCGCTGCCTCCAGCGGCCTGACCAGCCCCGTCCTGATCTGGCTGCCGGTCCACCTACCGGGAACGGGAACTGCGCGCCCGGCTCGCCGCCACCCCGGCCGGCGTCGTCATCGTCACCGCCGCCCCCGCCCCCCTGACCGCCCCGACGACTGCGGCCGACCCGCCCGACCTCGCCCCCGCCCGGCAAGTGTGGCTGCCCCTGCACACCACCACCCGCACCGACCTCGACGAACTCACCACCCGCTACGGCACCCCGATCCGCACCCGCCCCCCAGCCGACAACCCCGACCCGCACGACCACCGCCATGAGCCGGACCCGGCACCGACACCCCGCCCACCCACGCCGCAGTTCGGGCCGCGGTCCCCCCTCGGCCCCGCGTGAGCCGGCGCCGTCGGACTGCGCGCGCTGCCGCTCGCCCTGCGGATCCTCGCTGGCGGTGTCGCGGCCGGGCTCCTCGGCGGCGGGGCCGACTGCGGCAGCAGCTGCCGTCAGCATCGCAGGCCCGCCGCGCAGGAGATTCCCGCCGACTACCCGTGGCTGTAGGTCGCGGCGGCGGCGACCTGGCCGGGGTTGCCGCGTACCGTGCTGGCCGCCGTTGGCGAAGTCGAGACCGGCCATGGGCTCTCCCCAGGGACAACCCCGGAAATCGGATACTCGCGTTCTATGGTCCGTAGGCCATTGACATTACCCATGCCGAAATTTACATTGGTAGCGTGGAATGATTTAATGCGGGGCGAGAAAAGTCCTAGCGTGGAAATTTAAGCCAAAACCGCCTGTCGCGAGGCTACCCATCCCGCTGCCGCGCAAGAAACCGTCCTCGCCTCGGGCCACCCGGCGAGCCGCATGCACCGGAACCCCTCCTGCCATGCAGGCTAAATCGAAACCCCCACCCTCCGTTATACCCTCCATTATTCCCGCGGATATTCCCTCCAGTATTCCCTCCGATTAAGGGTGGAGGGGGAGCTGGCCGGTGAAAGAGCAGGTCAGTGGCCCGTGGCCCCCTCTGATGGTCGGCCAGGCTACGCCGCCCGGAGGCTGGAAAACTCGTGCGGCGGCCCGGCGCCCGCCCGGGGGGCGGACACCGGCCCACCTCGCGGTTTTCCGCCTCCGGGCGGCTATCCGTTTTGGGTCCGGCCCGCGCCGAACTTCAGGTCTTCAGGGGATTCGCCGGCTGCTGCCGGCCGGGCGATGTCAGCCCGCGTGGCTTGCGCGGATATGTGCTCGCGTCGTCGGAGTGTTCTGCGGCGCCGGCGGTTCGATGGCCGAGTTTTGGCCCGCCGCGTGTATCAGAATGTGATTGTGAGAGGGCTGTCTGGTTTGCGGATCAGTCCGGATGCCTGGTGCGTGAGACCGGCGAGGCTGCGGTAGGCGGTCACGGTGGGGATCGCTGCCCGGTCGCTGTTCCAGGTGTGGATACCTTCGATCAGCTGGTCGGCCAGGTCGTGGCGGTTCGGGCCGTGGCCGATGACGCCGAGCATGTGACGGCCGGGCGCGGCGTGGTTGCGGGCGAGGCTGAGGTAGGCGAGTGAGTCGCCCTCGACGAGGGCCGGGCTGCGCTGGGGTATCGCGGGCGCGCACAGGGCGGACTTCACTGCCTCGGGGGTGGCCGCGATGCGGCAGCACCCGGGCTCGGTGGCGGTCAGGCGCAGCCAGATCCCGTCGAAGGGGTCGTAGGGTCCGACCTCGACGCCGGACAAGGCGATCGTCCGCTTCCGGGCGAGTACGCCGGTGAGGGCGTCGGGGTCGATGGCCTGGTCCTGATCCCAGTGCAGCGCGACGAGGTCGCCGGGGTGGATCGGGGCGGTCCGCTCGCCTTCCTGTCCGATCATGGGGACAAAGCCGCAGAGCTCCACCGACTCGCTGATCATCCGGTCGCCGTCGCGGCGGAAGGCCACCGCTCGGGTCTGGCCCCGCCAGCGCAGGGGCAGGACGAGCCGGCCGCCGGGGGTGAGCTGGTCCCACCAGGCGCTGGAGATGTCCCAGACGCCCACCGTGGCGATCAGCCGATCGTGAACGTGGCCGTCCGGGTCACCGAAGACACCGTCCCCGGTGAGGACCGTGACCGCCTCGACGCCGGTCGCGGCGAGGGCGGCGGTCGCGCCGCTGGTGACGTCGGGGTCGATGTCGATGGTGGTGACGTGCCCGCCGGGCCCGGCCAGGTGCGCGAGGTGAAAGTCGGCCCGGAGCGCGGTACTGGTCTTTCGGCCAGTCCGTTTCTCCGGGCCGCTTCCCGCACCCGGCGTGCGGCTCTCACCGCAACGGGCGCTCCACAGGTCCTGCCGTGCCTCGGTCCCTCATCGCCCGGCCAGTGGCCACGGTGCTGGGATCGCTGCTCCCCGGTAGCGGTAGCGTGTTGTATGCACCGCCCCCGCGTTAAACAGCGCCACTGTTTCGCCCGATGGCCACCACCGGCCGCCGCAGTACCGGCGCCGCAGCTCCTTCCAGTTCATCTTTCGGTGTTTCCTGCGCAACCATCTGATCACGCGGCCCCATGCATAGTGGCCAACGTAGTTGAAGGCTTTGCTGGACACCCCCGGTCGGAAGTACGTACACCAGCCTCGCAACATCCTATTGATATTAAACAGCAGGACGTCGAGCGGAAGATTTGGCCCTGTCTGGCGACACTGATCCTTAACCTTTCCCGTCACGGTATGAACCGCATTCCGTGACGGATAGGTATAGACGTAGTGCCGGTTCGTGCCTCTCTTGTGATGGCGCTGAATGCGCCACCCAAGGAAATCGAGGCCTTCCTCGATATGGGTGATCAGCGTCTTCTCCGCTGACAGGCTCAGGCCCATTCCGGAGAGGACTTCCGCGATCTCGTCCCGTAAGGCCTCGGCGTCGGACCGGGAGCCCGACACCATTAGACACCAGTCGTCGGCTTATGCCGAGGTCCGGGTTATGCCGGCCCTGGCTCTGGTTTTCCTGGTCAGGGCGATGAGCGGCTTCCTGATCTCGGCATAATCCTGCGGGACCGGGTGGTGGTCTGCCTGTCTGGAGTGGTCGTGTTCCTCCAGGCGAGGAGATCATCATGGAGATGGGTGCGGGTCGGGGCTGCGTGCAGCCGGATATGGCGCTGCTGGCGGAGTTCGGTGGCTGGCTGGACCGAGAGCGGGGTCTGTCGCCGGTGTCGGTGCGCTGCTATTGCAAGC